>JAFYBQ010000036.1 GCA_017540085.1 Synergistaceae bacterium
GACAGCAGACAGCAGACAGCAGATGCCACTACTTTGACTTTTTGAGGATAGCAGCAGCATTCGGAGTAATCGTTATGCATACGTCTATGTGGCGTATATATTTGAGGGAGGTAAACTCATTTAGTTTTCTGTCTTCAATCATCTATACATATCTGTGTGAATGGTCTGTTCCTGTGTTTGTCATGATAAGCGGGGGATTATTCCTCAGCAGGGATATACCCATCAGGAAAATTTACGGCAAGTACATATTCAGGATATTTACGGCGTTCATATTCTGGTCATTCGTTTATAGCGTATTATTGTTTATATTCAAGAAAGCCGGATTTCTGGAATGCCTTAAACACTTTATAAAGGGCAACTATCACATGTGGTTTCTTTTCATGATTGCGTGGATGTATGCTGTAATGCCTATTGCGAAGAAGATTGCAGAATCTGAACACTTAGCGAAATATTTCATTGTGTTATGGTTCATATCGTTTATCGTACTACCCCAGTCAGCAAATATAGCCGGATTGTTCTCAAAAAGTCTCAGGGATTTCATGAAGGAAATTACCGACAGTTTTTATTTCGGCTTCACAATGGGATTTACGGGATATTTTATTCTGGGCTACAAGCTGAACAACACAGAGATAAGCGCGAGGACTGAACGTTTAATTTATGCCGCCGGGATATTTAGTTTTCTGGCTTCCTGCATGACCGGCGTAATATTTTCCAGAATAACAGGCAATGCTTATACTTCATTGAGAGGAAATAATATCTGGAATGTGTTTGAGAGCATCGCGGTTTTTGTATTCTTCATGAAACATTTTCGCAGCGGCAGCAAGTTGATTGCTAAATTATCACAATACAGCTTCGGTGTGTATCTGGTTCATGATGCCGCTATACAGTTTGTCATAAAAATTTGCAGAGTTACCCCGTTTTCATTCAATGCTGTTTTATCAGTCCTTGTAATTTCTGTGATAGTGTTTGTGATTTCGTTCGCAATTTCCGCAGTGCTGAATCATATTCCATTCATCAACAAGTACATTGTGTAAAGTAAATACAGCCCGTGAATCATTCCCGGACTCACAGGCTGTGAACTTCTTCATGATTTCCCGGCAAACTTAGCGCGCATTAACGGCTTGATTCCCCCGGCCTCAAGAATCTTCATGGCCTGATCTCCGAGCTTCTCGCACGGGAAAATTTCCCCGGTGTCCTCAGATTTCACGGTCCCTGCTTCAAGGTCAAGCGTGAGAGTCTCCCCGGCCTTCACGTGCTGATTGATACCCTTGCAGACTATCGGCAATAATCCCAAATTCACGGCGTTGCGGAAAAAGATTCTTGCGAACGAATCAGCAAGCACCGCCCGCGCTCCCATGTTGAGCAGGGCAATCGGGGCATGTTCCCGCGATGACCCGCACCCGAAATTCCGCCCGGCAACAACGAATCCCCCCGCCGGAAAATTCGCGGCTATGTCCTCATTCACACCGCAGAGGCAGTGAGAGCCGATCTCTTTCGGGTCAGTGATTGCGAGGAAACGCCCGGGGTAAATCTGATCCGTGTCGATATTGTCGCCGATTACGATACATTTTCCCGTCAAAACTTTCTGCATGATATGAGCCTCCATTAGCCGAGATATTCGCGGGGGTCTGTGATTTTCCCGTTCAGCATACTTGCCGCGACAGTCGCAGGACTCGCAAGGTACATCAATGCTTCCGTTGAACCCATGCGGCCGGGGAAATTCCTGTTCGTGCTGGTAATGCAGACTTCCCCCGGAGCAAGTATCCCTTCATGCGCTCCGAGGCACGCCCCGCAGCCCGGAGTCGAAATCGTTGCGCCCGCGTTCATTAAGTCCGTGATATATCCTCTTGCTATGCACTCAAGCATTACTTCACGGGAGGCCGGAATCACAACAAGCCGCGTGTATTCGGGAATGTGTTTGCCTCTGAGAATCTTTGCGGCGATCTCTATATCCTCGACTCTTCCGCCCGTGCATGAGCCTATATAGCCCTGGTTGAGTTTCACGTCTCCCTCAGCAACAACGCTCCTCAGTGTGTGAACGTTCTCGACACTGCTGGGACATGCTAATTCCGGCTCTAATGTCGACACGTCAAATATATAGCTCTCGGCGTACTTATAGCCCTTGTCGGTGTGCTGGACTTCATACGGTCTTACGGCTCTTTTGCTGACGAAAGCAATCACATCATCATTCGGCTGCATGTAGGCAGTTTTCGCGCCCATTTCTACGGCCATGTTGCAGATTGTCATTCTCCCGGCAACGTTAAGCCCGTCAACGTAGCTTCCTGTGAAATCGATTGCCTTGTAGACAGCACCGTCAGCGCGTATTCTCCCAAGCACAGCGAGTACGACATCTTTCGGGAAAACGCCCTTGGGAGTCTCGCCCTCTAATCTGACCTCGATAACTTCCGGGACTCTGAACCATAATTCCCCGGTCATCAGAATCGTAGCCATGTCGGTAGCACCGCAGCCCGTACCCATTGCGCCGAAAGCCCCCTGAGTCGTGGTGTGGCTGTCAGTCTCAACAACAATCATCCCCGGATAGATGAGTCCGGCTTCCGCCAAGACCTGATGACAGACTCCGGCGTTTGTGTCAAAGTGATACTTCAGATTATTCTTCACGGCAAATTCGCGCATGGCCTTGTGATTTTCCGCGCTCTTAATGTCGGGGCATGGGGCGTAATGATCAAACACGAAAGCGCACCGCGTATTGTCCCAGACTTTTACCCCGCCCATCTCGTAGAATGAGTAGACAGTCTGCAAATACAAGTCGTTGATTTCGGCAAAGTCAATTTTTGCGCTGACTATTTCGCCTGTCTGAATGGATGATTTTCCGCTGTTCCTCATCAAAATTTTTTCGATGGCGTGCAAACAGATTCCCTCCTCTGAAATTTTTTGTGTGAATGCTATGATTATATATTATGGCGACTAACAAAATCACAAAATACATTTGCACAGAATGCGGCCATGTTACGACAACGAAAACGGGAAAATGTCCCTCCTGTGATTCGTGGGGAACGCTTGAAATTTTGCAGGAGACGAAAGCCGAGTCCCAGTCCCAGAATCTTCCGGGCGTGAAAATCATCAGCGCGCTTGACGTTAAAGCCCCTCCGAGAATCGCGACAGGTATCGGCGAGCTTGACCGGGTATTAGGGGGCGGGTTAGTGCCGGGGGGAGTCGTGCTTATCGGAGGCCAGCCGGGAATCGGGAAATCGACTCTTCTTTTGCAGGCGGCCGGGAGTGTTGCACGGAGTCAGAACAAGCCGGTGCTGTACATTTCCGGGGAGGAGGCAGAAGCTCAGGTAGCATTGAGGGCTTCACGGATTAACGTTGCGGCGGAGAATTTGTACCTTTACTCAGGTGCGAATCTTGATGACGCGCTGAGGAATGCTGACGGGGGAAAATTTGCGTTCATTGTATTGGACAGCGTACAGGCCATGACGACAGGAGGCGACTCAGGCTGGCCGGGGACGGTTACGCAGGTTAGAGCGGTCGCGCAAAGGGTAGTAGAAACAGCGAGGCAGCAAATGATTCCGGCGGTAGTAATCGGACACATCACAAAGGACGGAAAAATAGCCGGGCCGATGATGCTTGAGCATATGGTTGACACTGTGCTTAGTTTTTCGGGCGAGGGGTATTCGTCATACAGAATGCTGCGGGCTGTGAAGAACCGTTACGGGAGTACGGACGAGCTTGGAGTGTTTGAGATGACGGAGGGCGGGTTGTCGCCTGTTGCTGACAAAAGCGGGCTGTACTGGAATCGTGATGATGCGGCTGTGGCGGGAGTGGCTATGACGATTGCGTTAGAGGGGAACACGCCACTTGCAGCGGAGATTCAGACATTGGCGGTCAGGACAATATTCCAATATCCGCGGCGGACATCACGAGGGATTGAGCTTAACCGATTTCAATTGCTGACGGCTGTAATAGATCGGCGGTGCAGTATCTCAACGAACAATCACGATTTATACATTAATGTTGCGGGCGGGTTAAGCCTTCAGGATCCGAGCGCGGATCTTCCTGCATGTGCGGCGATAGCCTCAGCCCTGAAGAATATTCCGCTGGCGGCGGGAACGTGCTGGCTTGGCGAGGTTGGACTCGCTGGTGAAGTCCGGCCTGTTACGCGGATTGATTTGCGTCTGAAGGAGGCTGCCAGGCTTGGTTTTCACACGGCGGTAGTAAGCTCGCGGGAGAATGTGAAATTTGACGGTATAAAGATTGTGCGCGTTACTCACATTGACCGGGCATTAGCGGGAATGATTACCAGCTGAAGCCCTCAAGATTATTGAGCTTCCACGATGCGCGGGAAACGTAGACTATATGATGAGAGTATGTGCTGTAGTCTCCTGTTCCCCATTCTGATTCTGTCGGGTGAGCGTCCTTCGGCCATGTTTCCGGGCGTTTGTTGTTGAGGCTCTCATCATATCCGCCGGTGGCAAGAACCCAGAGCGTGAAAGTGTTGCTGTCTTTGTCGCGCTCCATGTAAATGTCGAGGATTCCCTTCTCCTGATTATATGTCTTGTCCCAGGCACTGCCGCCCTCCTGAAGCTCACGGTACGCGAACTGCCTGCCCTCTCCCTCGTCAGTCCCGTGTACGAACATCTGCATACAGTCGAGTCCCATAAGCTCGCCTGCCGATGGCAATATTATATTTGTCGACTCTGATTCCGGCACACCATAGACTCTTATGGTCAGCCCCGCAGAAATTGCCGAGCCGTACAAATGTATAGGGTATCCGAATGATTCCATGACAGCATATGATTTTATGTTTCCCTCACTGCCGCCAAGTTTGAACAGACTGCTTTTGTTAAGGAGATTTATGTTTTTGGAGCTGTTATCAAGCAACGGTGCTGTGCCATATACAAATCCGGCATAAGCTCCGTTTGAATATTTATAGGGAGTAAGCGTTGTTGCTGACTTAAACGCTGAAATAACCTCATAATCTCCGCCCGCCGATAAATCTCTCTGCGCGTAAAGTAACGTAAGCACATCGCCTTTTGCCTGATTGTCGCTCTGGAGTGGCATATCATCTTTATTTGTCCCATTTATACCCCATTTGAGCGAAACAGGCAGCTTATAGCCGTGGCTTGCGTAATGCGTCCAGCTCAACATGTTTATCTTACTGAGACTTGCTGCTATTGTCTCAGAATTTCCGCACCTCCACAAACCCAGCCCCGCATAGCGTATTTTGTTGTCCACGAACGAAATAACCCTCTCGGCGTGATTCCTAGCGGTCATAATCTGCTGAGTCTGGGTGTAAAATGTGGTGAGCATATAGAACGACATGCACAGCACGAGGATGAACCCTGCCTGAAGCAACATAGTCATCAATTGTTCCGTCAGAATGAAAGCTCTTGAACGTTTCATGATATGCACCTTATTTGCGTAAATTATTCTTGCCTAAAATTTTGACACAGGATATTATTATTAGCATTCTACCAAAAATACAATAGGGGGTAAAATCATAATGGAGAAACTGAGCGTATACAAGTGCGGGAAGTGCGGCAACATCGTTGAAGTCATGCATGTCGGTGGGGGAACTCTGTCCTGCTGCGGCGAGCCTATGAAGCAGCTGAAGGAGAACACGACAGACGCGGCAACGGAGAAGCATGTGCCAGTGTTTGACGGCGGAAAGGTGAAAGTCGGAAGCGTTGCCCACCCGATGGCGGAAGATCACTATATCGAGTGGGTAGAAGTCATCAACGGCGAGAGGGTATGCCGTCAGTTCCTGAAGCCGAATGAGTCGCCCGAAGCGGGATTCGAGTGCGTGAAGGCCGGAACGGTAATGCGGGAGTACTGCAACAAGCACGGACTCTGGAAGGCCGAAGCGTAAATGAAGCTGTCCGACTCAATGGTCGCCGCCATAAATGACCAGATAAAGGCGGAATTTGACTCAGCGTATATCTATCTTGCGATGTCGGCATATTTCGAGGACTGCGGGCTTTCGGGAATGGCTCACTGGATGCACAAGCAGTACAAAGAGGAAGAAGAACACGCCGAGAAGTTCATAGAGTATCTTTACAGGCGCGGTGCAAGGGTGATAATCCCTGAGATTGCCCGCCCGAAAGAGTCCTACAATGACGCGCTTGATGTTTTCAGGACGGCTTACGCTCACGAGCAGTATGTTACCTCGCGTATCTACAAGCTGGTTGACATGGCCGAATCCGAGAAGGATTACGCAACGCTGTCAATGCTGAAGTGGTTTGTTGACGAGCAGGCAGAGGAAGAAGAGAACGCCGGCGCGATAGTGTCAAAGCTGGAATTTCTCGGTTCGGACAAGCACGGTGTCTACATTGTTGACCGGGAATTATCAGCAAGGTAATGTGAATTTTGACGGGGGAGTCTTACGGGGCTTCCCTGTTTTTTGCTGACATGGACACAAGGCTGAAAGCATTTCTTGACGGACTATATTACGTATACCAGCGGCGCGAATTAATCAACCCTGACCCGCTTTATTTCCTGTATAAGTATGATGATGTGCGGGACAGGGAGATTGCCGGGCTAGTTGCTTCATCGCTTGCGTATGGGCGAGTAGCTCAGATAATGAAGAGTGTTGAGCGAGTATTGTCCTGCCTGACTGAAGAGCCGCATAAATTTCTTCTCACAAATAATAGGTTTGACATAGTGCCGGAGGATTTCAAGCACCGTTTCACGACAAGCGAGGACATTAACATACTGCTGAAGAACTCTGCTGAAATTCTGCGTGAATATGGAACTCTTGAAGAATTTTTGCGTGAATGCCTGAAGATTTCTGACGGTGATATATTTTGTGCGCTTGATGAATTTTCGCTGAGACTGTCGCGGGGGAGGAAGCCGGGAAGTTTTTCGCTTGTTACAGCACCTAGGGATGGGAGTGCGTGCAAGCGTTTATTTTTGTTCCTGAAATGGTTAGTGAGAAGTGATGAAGTTGATCCTGGCGGATGGAAAGTGTTGCGGCCGGGGAATTTAGTTGTGCCTACTGACACTCACATGCATAGCATAGCGATGAAGCTGGGATTTACGCGGAGGAAGAACGCTGATTTGCGGTGTGCAATTGAGATAACGGAAGGTTTTCGAGAAGTCTGTCCAGAAGATCCTGCGAAGTATGATTTTGTGCTTACGAGATTTGGTATAAGAGCGGGGCTGAGTATTTCCGAAATATGTATGACCTAGCGAGCGCGAGAGCGCATACGCCTATATTGCAGACTGGCTTGTTTGTGCTTGACATTTTGCGGGGGGATTGCGTATAATTCTTGCCGTTGTTCACATACCGGGGATATAGCTCAGTTGGGAGAGCGCTTGAATGGCATTCAAGAGGTCAGGGGTTCGAATCCCCTTATCTCCACCAGTAAAGACTTCGACACAAAATTTGATTGTCGATTTAAGATAGATACAGGGTTTCTCGATTTTAACGGGAAGCCCTTGAAATTTTTTGTGGCCTTCTTACGTTGCACTTATCTGACACAAATAACGTACACAATTTTTTAAGAGCAAAAAAAGAGTACCCCGTGTGTGAGATACTCTAAAGATTTTTCATCACTTCAGCACTTTTACTCGTAATTATCAGTTATTGCAAGTATTTACGCGACTTCACTCTCAAAAATTCGTCCCTTTTTCGGCACTATTCCGGCACTGCTATGACCTTTTTCAACGTCCTGATACTCAAGCCGTAAATTTTTCACGGTCTCTTCGCTTTTCATCGGGGCTACTTCACCAGTCCCTTTATCAAAGACATTGACCTTAAAAAATACCTCAACTTTTTCATTGTAATCTATAACATTTTCAACGTATGACTTAATGAAGTTTCGACACTCTGAGATATTATGCGCCCTGATAAATTCGCCTGACCTGATAAATATCTCTTTTACCTGTTCTTCTGATATTAGGCTTGCTTTGTTCTTGAGTTCAAGCTCTTTAAGCGTATCTTCAAATTTTTGTCTTTGCGCCTCTAATTCTTTCAGCTTGCCCCCTATAGTGTCAATTTTAACGCCTCCATCTGATACTAAATCGAGAAGATTGCCAATCTTACGGTCTATATCCTGAATTTGCGTTTTTATGGCGGTTATTTCGTTGTCTGACTGAGAAGACATCATAGCGTTATAGTCATTCAACATCTCCGTCAAGTTCTTTAAGGAAACTTTAGAGAACAGACGGTTATATAGCTCATCAAGTACGTAATTATCTACATAGTCCCTTCGGATTTCCTTATTGTGGCAGCCCTGCTTATTATGTTGCCTTGAACATCTATAAGAGGCATAATTACCTGACCGCCTGCCGTTAGTCCTGACATTTCCGCACATGCTCCGACCGCACTCACCGCAGAAAATTAACCCTGATAATAAATAAATCTCTTTTGCTGTGTATTGTCCGGCTTTGCATTTATTCTCTGACTTTTTGGCTTGAACTATGTCAAATGTCCTCTGGTCAATTATCGCAGGTATTACATCTTCAGCAATAATCCATTCTTCTCTTGGTCTGACTGTCGGATTTCGTTTCCTGCTACGTTTTTCTCAAGTCGCTTATTGAAAACATAAGTCCCAACGTACTTTTCATTTTCAAGTATGGAGTACAGGCTATTTTTACCGAACTGGTTACCTCTCTTTGTACGATAGCCAATACTGTTGAGATAATTCAAGATTTGATTATAACCTATTCCGTCTGCATACTTTTCAAAAATTATCCGTACTATTTCGGCTTCTTTCTCGTTGAGAGACATATTTTCGTGTATCTGGGTCAACTTCAAGACCTAAAGGCGGAGTTCCTCCGAGATGTTTATGCTGTAAAGCCGTTTCTCTCTGCCCTTTTCTGACTTCACGGGCTAAATTTGAACTGTAATATTGCGCCATGCCCTCAATCACTGACTCAAGCATTATGCTTTCTGGCGAGTCATAGAGATTTTCTGTTACTGATATGATAGTTACGCCATTCATGCGTAGTTTTTTCTTAAAAATTACAGCATCGTACTTATTACGAGAAAATCTATCTAATTTGTGAATTAAGAGATAACGGAATTTTTTATCTCCGCTGTCCTTTATCATTCGCTGAAACTCTTCACGTTCTGAACTTGTACTAGATTTTGCCCTGTCTGCATAAATTTCAATAATTTGCAAACCATTACGTTGAGCATATTCACGGCAAGCTCTTTCCTGAGCATCTATTGACTCGTCTCTTGGGTTATGGCTTGAAAATCTCGCATAAATTACCGCTATTAGAGTCTGTAAAGTTTTCTGTGTATAGGCACAATTTTTTCTAGATTTTCTAGAATTTGCAAGGTGTTCGTTTCATCAAAACACACTTTTCTGCACAGACTCCTCTATTATCAGAATTATTGGTGTTTAACATATTATTGTCTCCTTAGTGTATAAACTATGTTCATAGTTATAATATCTTTCTATCATGCTTATTCTTACGGCGGAAAGAAGCCGGAAATAATAAATCTCCGGCTCTCGGTCTTTCATACCGTTTAGCAGTTTTTCACTTGCTGATAGACCGCATAAAGCATTTTAATCATTGGCATTATTCCGCCTCGGTCTAAATTTATTGCGTACACTCTACCTTTATCAAAAGCTATCCCTTTTCTATTGCTGTTCTGATAGTCAGCTTTTATCTTCTGTCTTGTTGTAGTACTAATCATCATTTAGCAACTCCTCTCCGTCGTTCTTCTTGAAGCTAATTCCACGAATATACGGCTTGCCTCCGCTTTTATAGGGTTTACCGTTACTGCCAGTATCCTCATAAATCAAGCCGGAATCACACTCACCGTTTCAGGAGTCTCGTGGAAAAATATTATCCTGCTTGGCGCGAGGCAAAACAAATTTTAGCGGACATGCCTTTAGATTATTGGGAAAAAAACTATGCGTAAATTTCCCCTTTTGTTTTCATAGCTGGCAGGGATTATTTTTTCCGCGTATTTTTCGTTAATGACGCTTGCCAAAAATTGTTATCGTAGTGTAATATTCACTCATCCAAAAAATTTTTTGACAACCAATCTTCACAGAAAAGAGATGCAGCTATGTCATTCAAGTATGCAGGGCGTTTCAACTCCTTTGTGTTCAAGAATGCGACTGTTTATGACGCAATAGACAGCTACACGAACATGAAGGGAATAACACATCTTGAGTTCAATTACCCGGAACATTTCACGGGCTATGACATTGAGGAGATAATCAAGCGCAAAAAGCATTTGGGCGTGAACGGACTCGCGGTTCGCTGGCGCGGTGCTGACTTTAAGCCCGGAGATTTCACGAACGAGAATCCCAAAACACGCGAAAGAGTCATCACAATGTGCCGTGAAGCTGTTGACGTTTGCAGAAAACTTGACGGCTCTGTAGTAACTTTGTGGCTTGAGAATGATGGATTTGATTACCCGTTTCAGATGGATTACTCGCGGGCATGGGAGCAAATTGTAGAGGGCGTGAGAGATGTCGCGGATTATGCGGCGGGCAGTGAGGGCAAAAAGGAGATAAAAATATCGATTGAGTACAAGCCCTACGAGGAACGTAATTTTGCGATGATCGACAGCACCGGGATGACAATGTATCTTCTTGAGGAAATCGCCCGGGATAATGTCGGCTGTACTCTCGACTTCTGCCACATGCTAATGAAGCACGATAACCCGTCATTCGGAATCGCACTTGCGGCGCGGAAGGGAAAACTTTTCGGCCTCCACATGAATGACGGCTACGGATGGCAGGACAGCGGGATGATTTTCGGCTCGGTGAATCCTGTTTTAGCGTTAGAGTTCATATATTATCTCAGGAAGTATGACTATCAGGGAGTCGTATTCTTTGACACATTCCCGATTCGTGAAGACCCGTTCAAAGAGACTCAGGCCAATATTGACGCATTCGAGAAAATCAACGGGATAATTGACCGCATAGGCATGGAGGAATTTGCAGAGGTAATACGCGCTAAAGACGGCGTGAAGGTTAGCGGGCTTGTGCTTGACATGTTCAAGTGAAAGCATAAATACACAAGGAGGAATAATCGTAATGAAGAGAAGTTACACCGCGTTAATTTTGGCTGTGCTTGCAGTAATGGCACTCGTATTCACGGCATTTGCTGACGAGTTCAACCCCGACTCAGATCCCAGCGCAAAGACAATCGAGCAGGTTCGCGCGGAATTGGGCGAAGAAGTTCCCGTAAAAGATGTGCATAACCTTTCAGCCATCATGAAATCAATCTCAAATGAATTTTGGCGCAGTCTCAAAGAAGGCTATGACCTTGCGGCGAAAAATTCAGGCGTGAATATCCGCGTTGACGCAACAACAGATGAAGGCGACGAGATCGGCCAGCAGACAATGATGGACAACGCAGTGAATCAGGGAGTCAAAGCTGTAATGGCAAGCCCGATTTCAGACTCTAATCTCGCGGCGGCTGTCGATAATGCAAAGTCAGCCAAAATTCCTGTCGTCAATGTCAACGATGGATTAATCGCAAATTGTGATTACTACGTCGGCCCTAACGCCTACATGAACGGACAGCTCGCGGCTGAATGGATCTCAAAGAAGCTCGGCGACAAAGGCCAGGTGGGAATCGTTATCGGAATGGCGAAAGCGTTTGCGGCTCGTGAAAGGACTCAGGGCTTCGAGGACTGGATAAAGGATCACAAATCAGGACTCGAAATCGTTGCGAAACAGAATGCAGACTGGGACAGGCAGAGGGCTAAAGAGCTTGCGTCAACATGGATAATGCGCTTCCCTGATATGAAGGCTATCTTCTGCAACAATGACGATATGGCACTGGGAGTCGTCGAGGCTGTCGATGAGGTTGACGCAGATATTCTTGTGGTCGGTGTTGACGGAATCGGCGAGGCTTATACGTCAATCAAGGAAGGCAAACTTGACGCGACTGTCGACTCATTCCCCTACTACATGTCGCAGGTTGCTGTCGAATGCACGCTGAGAGTCTTGGCAGGCCAGAAAGTTCCGCATGTCGTTGCGACTCCTCAGGCGTTAATCGACAAGGACAACGTGAACAAGCCCGCAAAAGAGATAATCAACTGGGTAGATACAGTGTACACGAAATAGCATAAGGCAAAAGCAAACGGGGTGTGAAAGACTGCATCCCGTTTTTGTTTAACAGAATGGAGCGTGTCAATGTCTAAGGCAGTAGAATTTGTGAAAATCAACAAGCACTTCCCCGGCGCACACGTCCTAAAGGATATATCATTCAGCGTTGAGGAAGGAGAAGTAACAGCTCTTCTCGGTGAAAACGGCGCAGGAAAATCTACAATCCTCAACATACTTCACGGCGTTTACCCCGAATATGAAGGCGATGTGTTACTGCACGGGAAAAAAGTACAGTTCCGCAACCCGAATCAGGCAATCGTTGACGGCAAAATCTCAAAGGTACATCAGGAGACATTAATCGTCAGAGATTTGACGGTCGGCCAAAACGTAACACTCGGCCATGAACCTACAAAGGGATTCTTTATCGACTACGCGAAAATGCACCGTGATGTGAACGCGATACTGACGGAATTACACTGCAACTTCAGAAGCGAGGAATTAGCCGACAAATTAACGTCCGGCCAAATGCAGATGATGGCGATTGCGAGGGCGTTATATCACAAGTCAAACATAATTTCTCTTGACGAGCCTACAGCGTCATTGTCGATTCGTGAGACTGAAGCACTTTTTGACGTAATCAAGCAGCTAAAATCTCAGGGAGTAACAATCCTCTACGTTTCACACAGGCTTGAAGAGATATTCAGGATTTGCGACAAGGCCGTTATCATGAGAGACGGAGAATATATCACGACTCTTGAGGTCGCAAAGACAACCCGCGATGAATTGATACATGCGATGGTCGGGCGTGCGGTGAGTGCTGTTGCGTCGCGTAATGTTCCCTGCATGGCAAGTGATGAAGTTGTGCTGAAGGCTGAGAATCTCACAGGGCCGACGGGATTCAAGGATGTATCATTCGAGCTTCACAAGGGGGAAATTCTCGGCTTCTTTGGGCTTGTCGGCGCGGGACGTACTGAAACAATGCGGGCGATTTTCGGGGCTGACATGATTACGGGCGGAAAAGTCTACATGAAGGGCAAGCGCATTCCTACAGGCTCGTGGAACACGTCAAAGGCTCTGAAGGCAGGTATCGGACTCATTCCTGAAGACAGAAAGACTCAGGGCTTCATGAAACTCTCAAGCAACACACAGAATATTTCAATCTCAAGCCTTGAGGATTACGCAAACGCATTCGGATTCCTCAGCGATGACAAAAAGCTGAAGAACGCCGAGCACTTTTTCAAGGAGCTAGAGATTCACCCGAACAAGCCCGACTATCTCACGCTGAACATGTCAGGCGGGAATCAGCAGAAAGTAATTCTTGCGCGGTGGATGAGTACGAAAGTCGACATAATAATATTCGATGAGCCGACAAAGGGAGTCGACGTAGGAGCAAAGGCCGAAATTTATCGCCTCATGGAAGAAATGATACAGAACGGAAAAAGTATCATCGTCATATCATCGGAGCTTCCTGAAGTAATGGGACTCAGCGACAGGATAATTGTCATGGGTGAGGGAAAAGTGAACGCGGTCTTGAACCGAGGGGAATACGGAACAAGTGATCAGATGCTTGACTATGCTATAGGAGGATAACGACAGGTGAAAAACTTTGTGAACAAATACAAACGCGAGCTTGTAGTTCTGCTTGCGACATTCGGAATGGGATTAATCTTCACGGTAATGAACCCTAACTTTATGCGGGTCAGCAACATCATTACGATACTTCAGCAGATGGTGTTGAACGGAGTATTAGCCGCGGGGATAATGTTTGCGATAATCACGGGCGGTATTGACCTGTCTATAGGCTGTACGTTCGCGATTACTGGAATCGTTACGGCCTCGATGGCGGTGAAGGGGATTAATCCGTGGATCGCGATTCTTGCGGGGCTTGCGGTCGGCGCGGTTCTCGGTGCGTTCAACGGCTTTCTTGTTACAGGTCTCAAGCTACAGCCGTTTATAGCGACTCTCGGCACAATGTCATTATATCGCGGTATTGCTTACGTAATCACAGGAGGAATGCCCGTAACAGGAGTCCCGTCAGTGTATCGCGACATCTTCAACGGCAGGATGTTCGGTAATGTCCGCTGGTATATCCTCGTAATGATAATCATATTCATTCTCATTCACATAATGCTCTCACGGACTCGCACGGGCGATTACCTTTACGCTGTGGGCGACAATGAAGAGGCCGCGAAATTATCGGGCGTTAATGTCGTGAAAGTGAAGTATGTCGCGTATATCGTCTGCGGAATCTGCTCGGCTGCTGCGGGGTTAATCATGCTTGCGAGTCTGGGAAGCGCGGAGTCAACAGCGGGACTCGGCTATGAGACTAACGCAATTGCGGCGGCGGCTATCGGCGGGACTCGTATGGCGGGCGGACGCGGTACGGCATTCGGGACGTTTGTCGGAGCGTTAATGCTCGCGGTTCTCCGTGTCGGAATGGTAGTCATTAATGTTGACTCATTCTGGCAGTATGTCGTTACGGGTATCATCATCATAGTAGCGTCATATTTCGAGTTCATTCAGCAGGACATCGCTAACTTCCTCGCGAGAAGAAGAGCCGCGAAATAATGAAGAGAGTCATAGCTTTAGTATTAGCGTCATTGCTTGTTACGGGCGTTTGTTTCGGTGCTGAAAATGAAATGATTCTCGGACACCTTACGAAACTTGGAGTCGATGAGGAGACTCTTAACGCAAATCTTGCAGAGCCGTTTTTCTCTCTGACTCCGTTTTCCCGCTTCAAGTATTTCAACACTCTTTACGGAATGATTGCGGCGTTGATGAGCGGAAGAATAGCGGCTCTTGAGATTGACAAGAACACAGCTGATTACCTAATTTCACGGACGAAACGATATGCAGTATTCGGCCTTCCGAAAACATCGGTGTACAACGTGAAATTTTCGATGCTTCTCCGTGAGGAGGACGCGGAATTTTGCGAACGTATCTCATCAGCAATCAGGGACATTAAATCAGATGGCACACTTGCGGCCATAAAGAAGAAGTACATTGACGACTGCATAGCCGGAACAGACCCTGAAACCGTGAAGCCTGAACATTTTGACGGAGCTTTGACATTCAAAGTAGCGTTGACGGGAGATCATCCGCCGATGGATTACTTTGCTGATGCTGGCGACCCGATAGGCTTTAACACAGCATTAGTCTCTGAGATTGCGAAACGCCTCAAAATGAACGCAGTATTTATTTCTGTACACAGCGGAGCGCGCGCGATCTGCCTTGAGTCAAAGGCTTGCGATGTAGTTTTATGGACAGAGGAAGGAGACTACAAAGACCGTGAGGGCTGGGAACTGGATGACAGACCCGAACATACGCTAGCAACAGAGTCTTACTTGGACAGCACGCTGACTTACGTAACAATGTCAGACTCACCGCTGCTGAAGAAGTTAGCATAACGATCAACATTTATCCCCCTTCGGCGCGAGGGGGGTTTTTTGTGGAGAATGGAGAGCGAACAAATGATAGTAGTAGCAGGAAGCATGAATTATGACATTATCCTGAAGGTTAAGAGAATGCCTCGTGAGGGCGAAACAATGACGTGCGAGTCAGCGTCAACATCTGCGGGCGGGAAAGGCGCGAATCAGGCTGTGCAGTCGGCAAAACTCGGAGTCAAAACGTTCATGATCGGCGCGGTAGGTAATGACAACATGGGAGAATTTCTGCTTTCTGAAGCTGTGAAATACGGCCTCGATGTCTCACACGTGAAAAAGTCTTCAGTGTCGAGCGGTATGGGATGTGTTCACGCATTGGAGGACGGGAGAGTCTTTGCGACAATCAACAGAGGCGCGAATTACGACATTAACGCGAAAGATATTGACATGGCCGATGAATTATTCCGTCAGTCAAAAATATTAATCCTGCAGAATGAAATCCCGCATGAAGTAAACATTTACGCCGCGAAAAAAGCAAAAGATTCCGGCCTCAAAGTTTTGTACAACGCCGCTCCGTCATTCACAGACCGCCGGGAAGTTCTGCCCCTCTCAGATGTCGTAATCGTGAATGAAGTTGAAGCCTCTGAATATTTAGGCGTGAAAATTTCTTCCGTTGATGATGCTGTTCGTGAGGGACTCAAAGTTTCAGCGTCAATGAAAAATACGTGGGTTATCACTATGGGCGGCCAGGGTTCTGTGATATGCTCTGAGGGAAAATCGGAAACCGTGAGGCCGTACAAAGTTGACGCAATAGAAACGACAGGCGCAGGCGACTCGTATATCGGCGGACTCGGTTATGCACTGCTTCAGGGAATGGATATATTCACGGCGGCGAAATTCGCGACAAAGTGCAGTGCGGTTACAGTCTGCGGAATCGGTGCACAGTCATCAATGCCGACACTTTCACAGATTCACGAAAAATTCGGGGAGGAATAGTCATGCTCAACATTGCGTATGTAGGATTCGGAGTAAGCGTGAGGGAGTATCACATACCCTACGTAGAACACAGGAAGGATTGCAGGGTCAAGTACGTATTCAGGCGCGAGGAAGATATAGCGCAGTTCGCGGAATATGAGCCGTTTTACCCGGAAATAACATTCACGACAGACTTCAGCACGGTGCTGAATGACCCGGATGTTAATCTCGTTGTCGTGAGTGCGCCGGATAAATTTCACGTCTCATACGCTGAACAGATTCTCAACGCCGGAAAACATGCGCTCATTGAGAAACCTTTTGCACCCACAGCAGAGGAAGCCCGCAAAGTTTTCACGCTCGCAAAAGAGAAGGGGCTAATATGTATGCCGAATCAGAACAGGAGATTTGACGCAGATTTTCTTGCGCTGAAGGAAGTATTAGCCTCCGGGAAAATCGGTAAGCTCGTCAGGCTTGAGAGTCATTACGATTACTTCAAGACTAACGGATGGTATGACCATCTCGGAACGCTCTACAATCTCGGAGTTCACACAACCGACCAGATAATAAGCCTCTTGGGAATGCCCGACAGTGTTCGCTACGATGTGAGGAGCATACATCATCCGGGTGTCGGCGATGACTATTACGACATAGAATTATTCTACGGGAACGCGAAAGCCTCCGTGAACACGTCAATGTGCGTATTGATTGATTACCCGCGATTCACACTTCACGGCACAAACGGCAGCTTCACATTACCGCCCGTAATCCACAACTCCGGCAAAAAGAAAGTTATCGGCCGTCATGTTATCGACACATCACCCGCTCCCGAATCGCGCTGGGGGACTCTCGTCTACATGAAGGACGGCGAAAAAGTTACGGAGAAAATCCCGGTCGGCTGCGCTCACTATGAACGGATATATGACAGCCTGATTGACGCAATCGAAAACGGCGGGGAAAAATGCGTGAAAGATTCTGAGGTCGTGAAGGTGCTTGAGATATTAGAGTCAGCAACGGAGGTCGCAAAGTCATGGAAGCAATAAGGCTCGGCACAATAGGATCGGGCGTTATCGTTCATTCGGTTCTCGACAATGTAATGAAGACTGACGGGATTTCGCTTGAGGCTGTCTATTCCCGCACAAAGGACAAAGCCGAATCCCTCGCAAAAGTCTACAACGCTCCGAAAATTTACACGGACATTAACGCGCTGTTGAGTGATGAGAGAGTCAACACGATATACATTGCGACACCGAATCTATTGCACTATGAGCAGGCAAAAATTTCACTCATGGCCGGGAAAAATGTCATCTGCGAGAAGCCTTTTACGACAAAATTCACACACGCTCAGGAGCTTTTCACCCTCGCAAAGTCAAAAGGACTCTTCATCTTTGAGGCTGCTCCGACAATTTACCTTCCGAACTTCCGTCTATTGCGCGAAAAATTGAGTCTCATAGGCCGTATACGTCTCGTAATGTCGAACTACAGCCAGTACTCAAGCCGATATGATTTAGTGCTGAAAGGTGAACGCCCGAATATCTTTAACCCCGAATTTGCCGGCGGGTGTCTCATGGATATAAATTTCTACAACGTATTACTGAACACGGCATTGTTCGGACGGCCTGAGAGCGCGAAATATTACCCGAATATTTACCCGGGACTCGCGGACACTTCCGGGGTATTTGTGATGAGATATGACGGATTCGTTTCGACGAACGCGGGCGCAAAGGACACATTCGGGCTCAATCACTTCACGATTGAGGGGGAAAAGGGATTTATCTATGTCGATGAGCCGAACGGGTTAAAGAGCGTCAGAGTCGTAACAAAAACTTCTGACGAGACATTCAATCTTCAGCCAGTCCCGGACAGATGGCACTACGAGATTGAAGAGATTGCGCGCTTAATGCTGAGTGATGATTACGAGTCTGCATATTCATTCATGGGCGTAACACTCGACAACGTAGCAACGATTGAGACTGCCCGCAAGAATGCAGGAATAATTTTCCCCGGCGATGAATAAGATAATCGGAATCGACATAGGCGGGACGAATTTCCGAATCGGTTTTGCTGACGACTCCGGGAATGTTCGAGATTTCCGCAAACAGCCAGTGAAGAGCATACTGAAATCAGATGATGTACTGAGAGATGTTGCGGACTTCATAGAGAGTTACGCGGGAGGCCGGGAATTTGACGCTGTTGCGGCCGGTTTCCCCGCGACTCTTAACCGTGAACGCACGAAAATTTTGCAGGCTCCGAATCTCAGCTACATGGAAAATCTGCCTGTCGTTGAATATCTTTCAGGCCGTCTGAATGTTCCTGTCTTTGCCGAGCATGATGTAACATTCGCGCTTTATTACGACATGAGGAAGTATGATGTACCTTCAGAGGGAATAACCTGCGGGATATATTTCGGGACAGGGATCGGGAACGCGATAATGATTGACGGAGTGCCGCTGCTGGGCCGTAACGGAGTCGCGGGTGAACTGGGACATATTCCCGTTTATGGGAGTGATGAGCCGTGCGGGTGCGGTCTGAAAGGGTGCATGGAGAATGTTGCGGGCGGGAAATATCTTGCGCGTATTCGGCGTGAATTGTGGCCTGAGTCTGACATCGCAGAAATTTTCACGGAACACGGAAATGATTCGGCTGTGCGTGAATTTGTCGCGATGATCGCGGCGTGTTCTGTAACGGAGATAAACATTCTTGATCCTGATTACGTGATAATAGGCGGGGGAGTCGTGAACATGAAGGGATTTCCGCGAGAGACTCTTCACCGTGAAATTATTGCGGGGACTCGAAAGCCATACCCTGCGGAAAATCTCAGGATAATATATGCTGATGATGAGCCTGAAAAATGTGTTGCGGGAGCGGGGTATTATGCCTGTGATAGGATGATGGCCGATTCGTGATAAAGTTACGCATTGAATCCTATTTTAGCTGGCTTGAGATGGCAAGGGCATAAGAAATGTACGGAGTTGTGTAAAAGGCGACTCCTTATTTTTATGAAGGAATGAAGACGAGCGGAAGTGAAAATACTCGGTGAGATTAAAAGCATCGTCCGAATTGAAAACAGATTTGCCCGCTACACGGCTCGCGCTGTTCTCAATTTTGCCGTCCTTCCACCAGCTAGGCCGTGAAGCGTAAAAGTCTCCCGAAATGTTATACAGTATGTCGGCGATAATGAGCTGTGCTTTCGGCAGGCCGTAAGAGTGTATAATCATCACCATATTCAGGAAAATCACGAGAATGAGGTATAGCTAGACAGCCAAATAGTATGAACAGGTAAAATAAAGTATCCTGAAAAGCACGGTTGACGAAAGGCTAAAGGAGGGTTAATCTGCTACGTAATGTTAGGTGCTGGACAGGCATCACCAAACCTGAGAAATCAGGCTACCTCCGGCTAGGGGGGAAGTAAAAGCCTCTGGACTGCCGTACAAACTCAAGTAGGCTCGCCGAACGAGGGCAGGAAATGTCTCAGAAATGAGGAAAGAACGAGGAAAACTCGAAAGAGTGTACACAGCACTTTATTACACTTTTTACGTAGCAGAGAAAAAGCAATGTTCTCCGACAAATCAGACGGGACTTTCTTCACGGGCTACGTGAAATCTGGCGCACTCGTAAACAGAAAGTTTCTTGAATTTCTTATTCCCACGTTCTTAATGTCAATGTCAGCACAGCTAGGAGTCGTCATGGACGGCGTAATAGTCAGCTACCTTATCAGCGCAGTGGCTATGGCCAGTGTAGAAGCGTCAATGCCATTGACTCAAACCGCCGCGGCCCTGTCTGTAATGATTTCGGTCGGGGCTGTCGGGCATATCACAACAGCATTAGGACTCGGCGAAAAGGAAAAGGCTAACCGCATATTCAGCACAGTGTTCTCTTCGTCGTTAGGAATCGGCATATTGCTGACGGCCTTTCTTTTTACGTTCACTGATGAGCTGTCAGAATTCATATCTCCTGCTAAATCTATGACAGATAACTGTGAAGATTATATTGAAGTTTTATTGTTCCGTTTTCCGTTCAGCGTTTCATTAATGGTTATGTGTGATATTGTCCGCTCCGATGGCATGGCTAAACTTGCAAGCTACTCAGTTATGATTCAGCAGTGTTCAAATATCATCATGGATTTCATATTCATAAAATTTTTCGGACTCGGTCTTGGAGGTGCCGCGCTCGCTACTGTACTTAGTGATGTTGCCGGAATCGTTTTCCTTCTCCGGGTATACAGCCGCTCAAAGGAACGTACACTCAGATTCATTAATCCCCTGTCAGAAGGAATCATGAGATTCATATCGCGAACGTTCGAGATATGCCGCACAGGTCTTCCCGCTACATTCGGCATGATATGCATTGCTGTGAAAGTATGGTGCATATACAAGATTTTAGGGTCAACAGGCGGAGTCGGGGCGACTGAGATTTACGCGGCCTGTATGCTTTATCTCTCTCTGCTCTCGATGTTCGTTTTAGGTACGAATGACTCCGCGTATCCTATAGTGGGAGTGCTTTACGGAGAGAAAGATTACCGCGGTATTCGTATGTTCATGAGGTATGTATTCAGGTTCACGATGATGATTGCCGGTTTCTTTTTGCTTCTGTCGTTCCTGTTCCCGCGTGAGTTTCTGACTCTGTTTGGGCTTTCTGATGAGCTGGCCTTATCCGGCGCGGCGGCGGTTCGGCTTTTCTCCGTGAGTCTTGCTGGCGTGGCGATGACATTCATTATGATTTACTACTACACGGCAGTGAATCAGAACACAGCGGGCAATATATTATCGCTGACGGAGGGATTTTTTGCGGTGATTCCGGCGGCGTGGGTGTTCTCGCGATTATTCGGGCAGATTGGCGTGTGGGCCGCGCTTGTTTTTGCGGAAATTGCCGGGTTCGCTGCGATATGGATTTACGTCAAGTACAAATGCTCTCATTCTGACGGAAAATTATCGGACTTCTATCTCATCGAGAAAAACGGAAGCGAGCTTCTTTATGATGTCTCACTCAAAGCTACGGAGTCTGACGCGTCGAAATTGTCGCAGGAGTCAATTAGTGTTCTTGAGTCTCGCGGAATGGATCACAGCACGGCCATGAAGGTCGGAATCGCTCTTGAGGAAATCACCGCGAACATGGCACTCATTAACGCAAAGCCGGTTGATTTTGACGTGAGAATTTTGGACAGCGGCAGGGATATTCTTCTTGCATTACGCGACAACGGAATAGAATTTAACCCGATAGAATATTAGCCGTCAGCAGAAGAGAAATCCGATTACCGCAGTGATAGAATTATGGTTCTCCGTGCTTTGTCAGGCGACATCAAATATGACCGAGTTTTGTCGCTGAATCAGACACTCATCACGATAAATATTTCAATGAAAGGTTAAGCAGTAATGGAAACAAAAATTAGGAAAGTCCCATTATCGCAGACTCAGTTAGGGATGTATTTCGAGTCCGTGAGGATGGGCGGATGTGCGTACAATAGGCACTACCTTTACACGCTCGACAAGAGTCTTGACATGGAACGATTAGCGCGGGCAATCGAAAAAACCGTGCAGGCTCATCCCTATATGGAAGTCCGAATCTCCCAAGACGATAACAGCGGAGCAATCACTCAGTCAATCCCCGAATCTGAATCCCAATATCAGCAAACCGTAATGAAGATGTCAGAATCACAATGGCAGGAGCGTCTGAAGACTCTCACTTCCGAACCTCTGACGTTAAACGGCGGGCGTTTGTTCCGTTTTGATCTCGCTGAGACCGAATGCGGGAAATACATGCTGAGGACGACTCATCACGCAGCCTTTGACGGTATATCGTACAATGTCATAATGAACGATATTGCGGCGGCGTATAACGGTGAGAATCTGACTCAGGAAACGTATAACGCTCTCGATGTTGCGGAGGAAGAGTCAAAACTCAGAGAAGGCGAAGAATACCAGCGCGCAAAAGAATGGTACGTGAAAAATTTTTCCGGGCTTGATGTCGTAAGTTCACCTCTTGCGGGTAACAGCGGGAATAATTCGGGCGAATGTTTTGTTTACACGTTCGATTTGTCCGAAGCTGACATGAAGAATTTTTGCCGTGAAAAGCACATCAGCACCTCAGCTTTGACTTCAGCAGCATTCGCCATTCTCACAGGAATTTACACGAACCAGCAGGAGTCATTGTTCTCGACAATATATCATGGCCGCAGCAAGAACGCCGCGCATATCATCGGAATGTTCGTTAAGACTCTCCCGGTCTATGCGAAATGGGACAACGACACACGCACCGGGGACTTTCTCGCGGGACTGTCGGAACAGATTCAGGGCGCAAGGGACAATGATATATTCTCGTTTGCTGAAGTGAATACCATATGCCCGCTGAATGAAGCTCCCTTGTTCGCGTGGCACGGGTCTGTGAGGACTCATGTTGAAGTCTGCGGAATGCCGGCAAGCGAGGATCTGTTAGACAAAACTACTGATGACACCGCGCTGTCTGTAGAGTTGATGTCTGTAGCTTCGGGAATGTCGTTGAGAGTCGAATACGATTCGGGGAAATATACACGTGAATTTATAGAGACGCTCGCAGAAACTTACGGCAATATTCTCCGCCAGCTTATGACAAAAGAATTTGTGCGCGAGATTTACCCGTGCCCTGAAGGAACAAAGGCCGGGAATTTCAACGATACAGATTACCCCGTAGAGCTTTGCGCCGTTCATGTACTTTTCGAGGAACAAGCGAGGAAGACTCCCGACACTGTAGCATTTGTTGCGGACGGTGAACGACTCACTTACAGAGAGCTTAACGGAAGGGCGAATCGGCTCGCGCATTCCCTCATTGAGCGGGGCATTCAGCCGGAGGCAATTGTCGGATTGTTACTGCCGAGAACGATTGCCGTCCCGGTCTGCGAATATGGCGTATGGAAAGCGGGCGGAGCGTTTCTGCCTATGTCGGCGGAATATCCTGATGAACGAATTGATGTCTGCCTGCGTGATGCCGGGTGCAAATTCTGTATCACAACTGAGGCGGTAAAGAATCAGCGCAAAAATCTTTTCACGTCCGACAAGCCTTATACCGTCCTGACCGTCGAGGAGCTTTGCGGGAATGACAACGCGGAGAATCCCGGCTTGACGGTGAGTCCCTCATCGCTTGCCTACGTGATATACACATCAGGCTCAACAGGCCGTCCCAAAGGCGTAATGCTTGAGCATGGGAACTTGTGCAATTTCGTCAACGCAAACGAAAAGAACATGGAGACCCGCGAATTTGTCGGGGGCGGAAAAACAGCTCTTGCTCTTGCGGCTGTGTCGTTCGACGTGTCAATGATGGAGATTCATATCTCGCTGACTCACGGCATGACATGCGTTATGGCGACTGAGGAAGAAATACATAATCCGCTGCTTTTGGCCAAACTGATAAAGAATGAAGCTGTTGATATTGTATGTTTCACGCCTTCATATCTCGCTAATCTCTTGCAGTTCCCGGAGGCTGAAGAGGCTTTGCACAGGGTGAAAATGTACGATATGGGCGCAGAGGCTTTCCCGCCATCGCTTTACGGCAAAGTGCGCTCTGCGAGTCCTGACGCTGTAATAGTCAACGGCTACGGCCCTACAGAGGCAACAATAAGCTGTGTCGCCCGCATACTTTCAGGCGGTGAGAAAATCACCATCGGCAGACCTTCAGCGAACGTGAAAGCGTGGGTTATGGACAAATTCGGCCATGAGCTTCCCGCCGGGGCTGTCGGTGAATTAGTGATTGGCGGACTCGGTGTAGGACGGGGGTATGTGAATCTCCCTGATAAGACTTCAGCGGTATTCTTCACGCACAGGGGAGTCCGGGCTTACCGCACTGGCGATGTAGTGAGGCTTCTGCGTGATTCTGACGGCTTTACGGCTGACTATACTGACTATATCGGACGCGGAGACAGGCAGGTGAAAATACGCGGGCTGAGGATTGAGCTTGACGAAGTGGAGTCGGTGATACGTGAATTTCCAGGCGTGAGTGATGTTTCTGTCGTTGCGTTTGACGGGGACTCAGGCAAATTCATGGCCGCTTATGTCGTGTCATCCGGGAAAATTGACATTCCCGCGCTCAATGACTTTATACGCGACAGGAAGCCGCCGTATATGATTCCTTCAGCAACGATTCAGATTGACGCAATCCCCCTCACGCCGTCTAGGAAAGTAGACCGCAAAGCCCTGCCGAAGCCGGACATTTCAGCCCTTACATCAGGCGCGGAAATCATACAGCCAAGAACAGACTCAGAGAAGAGAGTCTGCGCTGTAATTTCAGGGATCACGGGCGGAAATAATTTCGGTGTGAATATGACGCTTGAGGAAATCGGCATAAACTCGCTGGCTATGATGAGGCTTGCAGTAACACTCAGCAGGGAATTTTCGCATCCCATGAATTTCGCGGATCTTCAGCAGAACAACACGCCGGAGAAATTAGCGGCATTTCTTGAGGGCGGGACAAACGATGAGGATTTCCCCGTTCTTGATGATTCCCCGCTGACAAAGATACAGGAAGGAATATTTTTCGAGACGCAATCACATCCCGGGACAACAATCTACAACATTGCCACACTGCTTGAGCTTGCCGGGACTCCTGATGTTTCGCGAATAAGGGACGCTGTAATCTCTGCGGTGAAGGCTCATCCGTATTTGCTGACTCGATTTTTCCTGAATGACAACGGGGAAATACGGCAGAAACGCCCGGAAGATTTCGCGTTTGACGTTGAGGAGTCTCGCTTCAGAAATCTTGACGAGCTAAGGAAAAATCTTTTGCGGCCCTATGACTTGCTGAATGACAGACTCATACGCGCCAATATTGCCCGGACTGATGACGGGAAAATTTACGTTTACTTTGACATGAATCACGCTGTCTTTGACGGAATGTCGCAGCAAATTTTCATGCGTGATATTGAGCGGGCATATAACGGTGAGACATTAGAGCCGGAGAAATTCAGCGGATGGGAGGCGGCTATTCTTGAGGAGCGTTTGAGGAGCAGTCCTCAGTATCAGAAAGCGAAAGACTATTACACCGGGCTGTTCAGGGATTGCGAGCCTGACTGTCTGCCCTTGCCCGACATGCAGGAGGACGCAGAAGGAAGCCTCTCGATGATTATTCCCGGCCATGCTGACGCGGAGTCGATCAGAAAATTCTGCGATGATAACGGCATAAGCGAGAATGATTTTTACACGGCGGCTTTCGGGTATGTCATCGCAGGTTTCAGCGGGCGCGAGGACTCAATCTTCACGACAAACAACAGCGGACGGAGCGACTCCAGATTCATGGACAGCGTTTCAATGTTCGTGAGGACTTACCCGGTAATCTGCAAAACCGCAAAAGGCACTGTGCTTGATTATATCCGTGAGACAAAACGACAGCTAACCGACAGCCTTTCTTACGGGGCGTACTCATTCGCAGAAATAAGCCATGACTTAGGTATTCCGGCTGATATTCTCTTTGCGTTTCAGGGTGCTGTGAGCGGAAAAATAGAGTCATTCTGCGGCTGTCCCTGCGTTGAAGTGGATGTATCACTTGACGAGGCAAAAGCGGGTATTGAGATGTCAGTATTCCCGGAGAACGGCGGACTCTCATATCATTTCACATGCCGTAAAAATCTCTATACTGATGACTTCATTCGGAATTTCGCGGGCATTTATGATAATGTTCTCACGGAGTTTACGCGAAAAGTGAATCTCAATGACGCAGAATTTCTTGACGCTGAAACAGAGTCCCTTCTCGACAAAGCCAATGACACAGCAACAGACTACGACAAATCGGACATTGTAACCCAGTTCAGGGGGACAGCAGAGAAATTCCCGGATAATATCGCAGTAGTGTACAGGGAGAAGCGTTACACCTACAGAGAGACGGACGAAATCACCGAAAGAATCGCGGCATACCTGAAGGGGCGCGGAATAGGTGCGGAAGATGTCGTGTCGGTTCTGATTCCCCGCTGTGAGTATATGGTGATTGCCTCGCTTGGAGTCCTCAAGACTTGTGCCGCCTATCAGCCGTTAGATCCATCGTACCCTCCTGAACGGCTCGAATTTATGATTACGGACGCTTCCGCAAAATTGTTGATTGCTGACAGGAGTCTCATCAAAGACTGTGTGCCGAATTATCACGGGGATATACTCTTCACTGACGAAATACCCGCATTGCCACCCGCGCAGAAACTCACGGAGACTCCGAGTCCGTCAAGCCTCTTCATTATGCTTTACACTTCCGGCTCAACAGGAGTCCCGAAAGGCGTAATGCTCGAACATGGAAACCTCGCCTGCTTCACAGCGTGGTACAGTAAGACGACTCATCTAACGGAAAAATCAAGAGTCGCGGCTTATGCGAGTTACGGATTTGACGCTTGCATGATGGACATATATCCCGCTCTCACATCGGGCGCGGCTGTTCATATACTTGACGAGGAAATAAGGCTTGATTTCGCGGCTATTCAGAAATATTTTGATGACGCTGGAATCACTCACTGCTTCATGACAACACAAGTCGGGCGGCAGTTCGCGGAATATTACACCGGGCAATCGCTGAAATATTTATCTGTCGGCGGTGAGAGGCTTGCTCCAATTTTCCCGGAGAATAAGAGCTTTGCTTTGCTCAATGGCTACGGGCCTACAGAATGCACAATCTTTACGACAATTTTCCCCGTGAAGAAACTTTACAGACGGATTCCAATCGGCGCGGCTCTCGACAATGTGAAGCTGTATGTTGTCGACAAGAACGGGCGCAGGCTTCCTCCGTATATGCCCGGCGAGCTTTGGGTTTCAGGTCATCAGGTCGGGCGCGGCTATTTCAACAGGCCGGAGAAAAACGCAGAGAGTTTCACCGCAAATCCTTTCACGAATGAGGAAGGCTGCACGAGAATTTACAGGACGGGCGATATTGTCCGCAATGTTTATGACGGCGGGAAAATGGTCATTGATTTTGTCGGCAGGAATGACGCTCAGGTGAAAATTCGCGGTTTCCGTATTGAGCTGACAGAGGTTGAAGCGGTCATCAGAGATTTTCCGGGCGTGAAGGATGTTACTGTTCAGGCGTTCGACTCAGACAGCGGGGAAAAATATCTTGCGGCTTATGTCGTGAGTGAGGGGAAAATTGATGTTAATGCGCTGAATGAGTTTATCGGCCGGAACAAACCGCCCTATATGATTCCCGCCGTAACAATGCAGATTGACGCAATCCCGCTCAAGCAGAATCAGAAAGTCAACCGCAAAGCCCTTCCCAAGCCCGAAATCACAGCCACGCGCAAAGAATCCGAGTCAGTCTCAGCACCGCTAAATCTCTTGGAGAAAGACATAAAGGCCATAATCGCTGAGATAATCGGCACGGACTCTTTCAGCATAACAGACGCTCTCGGCAATTTCGGACTCACGTCAATATCAAGCATACGGCTTGCGACTCAGATCTACAAGAAATACGGCGTTCAGTTGCAGGTGAGAAAGCTCGTCTCAGAAGGAAGCATACAGAGCATAGAGAATGAAATTCTGCGTAAAGTTTTTGCTGAGACTCACGAGGAAAAATCAGAGCCGGAAAAATCACATGAGCCGTCAAAAAATTCATGCCCCCTCACGTTTGAACAGCAGGGTGTTTACGCGGAGTGCATGATTGACCCGTCATCGACAGTCTACAACACTCCTTTTTCCGTGAAGATTCCCGATGGCATAACAGCAGGACAGCTCAAAGAGGCGTTGCGGGAAGTCATCGAGGCGCACCCGTATATACTTTGCAGGTTCACGGCAAATGACAGAAACGAGATAATACAGGAGGCAATTCCCGATTTCACGCTCGACATTCCCGAAAAAGAAATGACTCCTGAGGATTACGAGTCCTACTGCAAAGAAGGCTTTGTGCGTCCGTTCAATCTCGCTGAAGGGCCGCTTGTGCGTTTCGAGATCGTGAAGTCTGACGGGCTATATTTGCTGATGGATATGCACCATCTTGTTACTGACGGTGCGTCTGTTGATATTTTCCTTCAGCAGTTGTGCGCGAAACTTGACGGCCATGACATAGAGCATGAAGAATACAGCTACTACGATTACGCCGCCGATGAGAGAATGACGGACGGAGCAGACGAATTTTTTGCCGGAAGAATGGCACTCTCAGACGAAGCGACTCAGATTATCCCGGATGTTTATGCGGAAAATCTCACGCACTCGGAAGACTCCGTGAGCGTCAAGACAGACATCAAAGCCGTGAAAGAATTTGCCCTCAAGCACGGCGCAACACCCGCTGAAATTTACCTTGCAGCCGGATATATTACGTTCTCGCGTTTCGTGTGTGATGATACTGTCTCAATAATGACAATCTCAAACGGTCGCGGAAACATGAAGATTGCCGGCACTCTCGGAATGTTCGTTAATTCACTGCCTCTCGTTGAAACTGTTGACAATTCCGAAAATGTTGCGGACTTTATCAAGCGTTCAGCAAAAAATTTCAGCGATACACTTCTTCATGAAAATTACCCGTTTGCGCGCGCTGCCTCAAAGTTCGATTTCCATCCGAGTATCTCATACGCATACCAGATAGGAGTCCTCAGCGAGTACAGGACAAAATACGGAGCATTAACCGCAGAAGAGCTTACATCGGACAAGGCAAAAATCCCCGTCGCGGTCTTCATCACAGGAACAGAGGACGAAGCCGAAATCAAGATAAGCTACGATACAGCCATGTACAGCCGTGAAATCATGCAGGGCCTGACAGAGTGCTACGAAAACGCCGTGCAGGGACTCCTGACTCATGACAAAATTTCTGACATCAGCATAACGGACTCGCACCAGTGGGAAATTCTCGACTCGTACAATCCTGAATGGGATCTGAATTATGACATGAACGACACGCCCGTGTCAGCCTTCAGGAGGAACGCAAAGAACAATCCCGACAAAGTTGCGGCGGTATTCAGGGATAAGCAGTACACATACAGGGAGCTTGACAAGCTGACAGACAGACTCGCGGCGAAAATCTACAGCAGAATGAAAGCCATCACAGGCAGGGAAAATTTATCAGAAGAAGTAATCTCAATCATCATCCCCCGAAATGAAAACGTATTCATTCTCCCTCTTGCTGTCGTGAAAGCCGGGTGCGCTTATGAGCCGTTAGATCCTTCATACCCGCAGGAGAGGCTCAATTTCATGGTGAAAGATTCCGGCGCAAGACTCCTAATCGCTGATGACTCTTTGCGCTCACTCGTGAATGAATACGCGGGCGATGTGCTGACTGTCAGCGAGTTATACAGCATGAATGACTCGAACGACATACCGCCGTGTCCGTCCCCTGATGATTTATTCGTCATGCTCTACACATCTGGGTCAACCGGGACTCCGAAAGGCTGTCAGATCGAACACCGCAATGTTGTCGCGCTCGCTCACGGAATCGAATTGGCCGGATTCTACCGTGAAGACGACAGAATCGCCGACTATGCGTCATTCGGTTTTGACGTGAACATGGCCGATGTCTTCTGCACGCTCATTAACGGCGGGACGGTTTATATCATTCCTGAGGATATACGCATGAATCTTGACTCACTCGCAGAATATTTCGATGACGCGGGAATTACGGCGTTACTTCTCACGACTCAGGTCGGCGTTCAGTTCATGCAGAATTACCCGCACTGCAAGACGCTGCGACTCCTCTTAATCGCCGGGGAAAAACTCCCTGCTGTTGACCCTTCCGGCCTGAGCTACACAATCGCTAACGGCTACGGCCCTACGGAGAACTGTTACGGCGTTAGTATCTTCCCGATTCGCAAATGGGAGAAGAATATCCCAATCGGCAAGCCATTCCCGACAATTCACGGCTACATTCTCGACAAGACAGGACACAGACTCCCGGCAGGCGCGGCGGGTGAATACTGCCTCTCAGGGCCGCAGGTCAGCAGAGGTTATCTCAACCGCCCGGACAAAACAGCAGAGGCTTACGAGCAATGCCCCTATAACAATTTCCGCATGTATCACACCGGGGATATTGTGCGTTATCGTCAGGACGGAAATGTTGAGTTTGTCGGGCGCAAGGACGGACAAGTGAAGATTCGCGGCTTCAGGATTGAGACGAAAGAAATCGAGGCGGTGATTCGGAATTTCGGCGGCGTGAAGGACGCTACTGTTCAGGCTTACGATTACGAATCAGGCGGTAAGTATCTTGCGGCGTTCGTTGTGAGTGATGAGGCAGTCGACACTGAGAAATTGCGCGACTACATCAAGAGCCAGAAGCCCGCGTACATGGTGCCTGCGGTGATAATGCAGATCGACAAAGTTCCGCTGACGGTGAATCAGAAAGTCGACAGGAAAGCGTTACCCAAGCCGGAATTACAGAGGCGTGAATATGTTGCTCCTGCCGGAAAAACTGAGGAAGATTTCTGCGGGATATTCGGCGAAATTCTAGGGCTTGAGAGAGTCGGCGCGGAAGATGATTTCTTTGAGCTTGGCGGAAGCTCCGTTATCGCAATGAAGGTTGTTATCGCCGCGGGCAAAAAGGGATATTCCATCGTCTACAATGACGTATTCACGTACACGACTCCGAGACTCCTCGCTGAGTTTGTTACGGGGTCAGAGAGTCAGACGCAAGAAATTTCAGCGGACATAGCACCGTCAGCAGGGAAAATTACGGAGATAGACTCGGAAGGCTACGACTATTCCGCAATAAATGCACTTCTCGCGAAAAACACGATGGAGTCATTCAGGAATGGCGAGCGTCAGAGATTGGGCGATGTACTTTTAGCGGGTGCGACGGGGTATCTTGGGATTCACGTGCTTGAAGAGTTGCTCACGTCAACAGAGTCAAAAGTTTTCTGCCTCATCAGACCAAAAGAAGGCAGCAGCGGTGAAAAACGTCTGAGAAATCTTCTTGAGTATTACTTTGGCCATGACCACGCGGAATATTTTGCCTCTCGTATAACAGTCATTGAAGGCGACGCGACAGACCCGGACTCGCTGAGAGATTTTACGCCCGACTCAAACATGACGGTGATAAACTGCGCGGCCTCCGTAAAGCATTTCGCAAAAGGCAACGAGATCGAACGCACTAACGTTGACTCAGTGAAGAATCTTGTCGCATGGTGTGAGGAAAATGATTCGCGTCTCGTCCACATCTCAACAGGCAGCATTATCGGCGGACGGAAAAACGGACTTCCCCCTGAAGGCTACCGCTTTGATGAGCATGTACTCTTTGCGGGTCAGACAGTGAAGCATAATCAGTACATTCACTCGAAATTCATGGCCGAGAGATTCATTTACGAGGAAATTTTGACGCATGGACTGAACGCAAAAGTATTCAGAGTCGGAGACCTTGCACCGCGTTTGTCGGACGGAAAATTTCAGGTCAACTTCAGAACGAACAACATCATGAACACGCTTAGAGCCTATAAGATTCTCGGAGTGGTGAATTTCGGCGCGCTCACAAATGAGATAGAGTTCTCGCCGATTGACTCCCTCGCAAAAGCTGTTATCGCACTCGCAGGAACTCCGAAAGAATGTATATGCTTCATGCCGATTAACCCGCACCGGGCGTTAATGCAGGATGTTTTCACGGAGATTCGCGGACTCGGCTATGAGATTCGCGCGGTTGAAGATGACGAAATGAAACAGGCACTTGACGCGGCATTGTCAGACAGCAGGAACAGCGCGGTTTCTCCGTTAGTCGCATACGCAGACAACAGCGGAGTAAAAGAACTCGGACTTGATGACATTGATACGGGCTTCACATCGCAGGTGCTGTACCGTTTGGGCTTCTCATGGCCGGAAACAGGCGCGGAATACATCAGGCAGTTTATCAGGAAACTTGACGGGCTTTCATTTTTTGACGAGTAAAATATCATCATGACACTAATTCACGAAATCGTATCACAATACGCCGTGAACAATCCCAAAAAGAAGGCTGCTGAGGACTCATTCGGCAGTCTCTCTTACAGGGAGCTTGACGGCAAAAGCAATTCAGGCGCAAAAATACTTTATGGACTCGGAGTCAGCGCGGGGGATTCTATCGGCGTTTATGTTCCGTATGTGAAAGACGTAATCACCGGGGCTTTGTCCGTGTGGAAGGCTGGCGGGGTCTATATCCCTATGGATGACGCATATCCCGCTGAGAGACTCGAATACATCCTCAGAGACTCAAACGCAAAAGCTATCCTCACATGCCGGACTCTTTGGGAGAAAAAGCCGCTCAGTTTTCCGGCGGAAAATGTGATATTCCTCGATGACATCACAGACATCACATCATCATTCACCCCTTGCGCGGACATCACCGAAAAATCCCCGGCCATGATTCTCTACACTTCCGGCACAACTGGCAGGCCTAAAGGAGTCCTTCACAGGCACGAATTTTTGACTCACATTGTCGATTGGATGAACGTAACGGAAGATTTCTGCATGACAAAAGACTCACGAGTCGGACTCATTTCGCGGTTTACGTTTGTTGCGACTGTAACATTCATGTTCGGCGCGTTGCTGAAGGGAGGAACGTTATATTTTGCCCCCGAAAACGCAAGGAATGATATTGAGCAGCTCTATAAATTTCTCGCGGACAAAAAGATTTCTCACATATTCATTGCTTCAGGGCTTGCGGCAATTCTCGCTGAGGATTACGACATTTCCGGCGTGAATGTTTTTGCGGCGGGTGAAAAGCTCCCTAACTTCCGGGCGCATTCAGACTCCGTATATCTCCGAAATATTTACGGCTCAACAGAAATCGGCGTTGTTACGTCAGCGGAAATTCACGGCCAAGAGAATCCCATCACAATCGGCAAGCCCGGCCCCGGCACAAAAGCAATGCTCATTGATGAAAATCTCAGTCCGTCAAAACCTGATGAAGCTGGCGAACTCCTCATAGCGAATGAATACATGTCGAGGCAATATCTCAATCTCCCGGAGCAGACAGCGGAGAAATGGATTCAGATTGACGGCCTCACCTGGTACAGGACAGGCGACAGGGCTACAATGACTCATGAAGGGGATATATGCATTCTCGGACGAACCGACAACATGATAAAGCTGCGGGGATTCAGAATCGAAACGGGCGAGGTTGAGTCGCAAGTGTCAAAAGCTGTAACAGGAATCAGGCGCGATGACGTGAAAAACATTGTCGTGTGTCTTCGAACCGTAAGCAGGAATGATTATCTTGTCTGCTACTACGAGTCGGGAAATGACCTTGCCCCTGACGAAATCAGCGCGGTGAAAAATGAGTCCGCAAAATATCTCGCTGACTACATGATTCCAGATATATTCATGAGAGTCGCCCAAATGCCCCGAAACCTTAACGGCAAAATCATACGCAGAGACCTTCCGCAGCCAAAATCGCACACGCACGAAATCACAGCTCTTGACAGTGAGACTCTTGCGCGAGTCGTGTGGGCTGTTTCTGACGTTCTCGGAATCTCATCGGCTGAACCTGAAGACACATTCACGGAGCTTGGCGGGTCATCAATCACGGCCATGAAGCTGGCGGCGTTGTTGCGTCCGCAGGGCATAAAGATTACGACAGCGCAAATACTGAAGCTGAATGTATTGCGGAAAATTGCTGACGCGGCTGAAGTCGATTACGCTAAATTGTGGTCAGAGGAAGAATACAGCGCGGTTATTGCCGATTTTGCCTCACGCGGTGAACACATACAGAAAGTGCTTCCCATTACGGCGGAGCAAGATGATATGCTGTTCGACTATATACTTTCCCCGGACAGAAACAGCTTCAGATCTGTTTACATGCTTCAGGTTGACAGCGTTATAACGGAGGAAAATTTGCGGCTCGCTCTTGATACTGTCTCACAAGAAAATGAAGAGTTGCGCTCATCTATCGTATTTCACCGCACGCGAGTTATACAGCAGGTGATAACAGACAGGAAGATTCCCGCAAAATTCGTGAACATAAATAATCTTGATGACAAGAATCTCGAAGTCGCATGGAATATATTTCAAAGTCCCATTGATTTGCAGAGAGACACATTAATGCGTGTCGTTTGCGGAGAGTTTTTCGGGAAAAGTTTCCTGTACATAATGACGAGTCATATCAGCTTCACGAAAGCGCAGGCGCGGAAATATTTTGCCCGTATAATGTCGGTGCTTGAGGAAAAATATCCGAGCGACAAAGCGATTCATGACTGGCGGGAAATTTTTGACGGGACTCTAACGGAAGATTTGACGGAAAAACCGAAACCCCGCGGCGAGTCAAAGCTGAGACAACTTGACCGCCCAAGAAGCAATATCCCCCCGGAAATCTGCGTATACTCCGAGAACAGCGGCCCTAAAATGACGTTCATTCACACAGGCAACACAGGAAGCGAGGCATATTACAGGCTGGCCGACAGAATCAGGGATAAGATTTCTTTCTCGGTGATTGAGCCGTTCAACCTGTGGCACATTGAGCAGGCGACATACGGTATACCGAACATCGCAAAAAGGTATGTAGAGATTCTCAAGCGTCATCAGCCCGAAGGCCCGTATATTCTCGGCGGCTGGTGCTACGGCGGAATGATAGCCCACGAAATGGCATGTCAGCTTCAGGACGCAGGCGAGGAAGTGAAATATCTGTTCATGCTGGACTCACACGCTACGACAGATCCGGCATTAAGGCAAATGGCTAAAAGCATGTATGAAGCGTCGGGGCGGGAATATTTCGAGACAAGCCCGCTGTTTTCTGACCTGCGGGAATCAGGAATGCTTGAAGCTATGATAATCAACTCGGAGCATGTATATCACGACATGGCCACTCATATGCCGTCATTCTTCAGCGGCTCTGTAACATACTTCAAGCCCGATGTTGTTCCGGCAGAATCTTCCGGGAACGCTCGTAAATATTGGGAGAAAATGATGGAGTTCCCCGCCGGTAATTACAGGCCATTCTGCAACAAAGATTTATTCCGAATCATTCACACACCGCACGAGCATGATTTGATGATGGATGATCCCTCGCTTGAGATTATTGTCCCGGAAATTTACAGGGCATTGGGCATAAAGTGATAAGGCTGACTCTTCTCGACATTCGCGGACTTAGGCCAAAAGCTGAAGAGTTACTGCGGGGACTGCCTGAAGAGTTGCGGAAAAAGGCATTGCGTTACAGAAAAGAAGATGACCAACTACGCAGCATAGGGTCATCTTTTTTGTTGCTGAAAGCCGCAAAGGGTCAAGAGATTCATTACAGCCTTGAAGGAAAGCCGTTTGTTGACGGAGAAAAATACTTCAGCATTTCACACAGCGGGGATTATGTCGTTCTCGCTGAAGCTGATTCGCCTATTGGTGTTGACGTTGAGAGAGTCGCGGACATTGGGATTAATGATGACTTGAAGAATGTCGCATTGACTGAGAGGGAAAAACTTTGGGTGAAAGATTCACTGCTGAGATTCTATGTTGTGTGGACGAGAAAAGAGAGCCTCATAAAATGCGAGGGACACGGCTTCATTTCAGAGCCTTGCGAAATTGACGCACTTCCTGAGAATGATTTTGATGACCTTGTGAAGTATGAGGGAAAATTTTACCGCATTGAAAGTTTTATGTTTGACGGGCATATAATATCACTTGCCATAGAGACTGTACAATGAACTGTGTAAGAGGAAAATACACAGGAGGTTAGCATAATGAAAGAGGAAAGACAGGAAAAACTCAAGATTAGCAACGACTTGCTCGATGCCATGCTCGTAGGGGTCAAAACTCAAGACGATTTGGGTCTGTCAAGTAAACTGTGTATGAGATTTTTCTATGACACTTTCCGGCTTTGAAGGGTACATAATCAATTTCCGCAAGTTTTTTCAGGACGGCTTTTCTCATGGTGCTTAGAGAATGCGAGACTGCATTCTGCAAATACGGGTTAGAGCCTAGATTGTATGTCAGCCCGTCATCAGGTGAGACAGCGTAATAGCTAGTGGTCTGCTTCCTGATGTTGACAACAGAAATGCCCGTGTATCTAGTGGAAAAGTCGGAGAAAGTACAGCCCGTGAATCTGTGAGCATCATCGATAACATCAGCGGGCTGACCGCCGTACTGTCTGAAGAGAATCCCGCCCGACCTCGAAGCTGTAACGAAACAGCAGCAGGTTTGAGCAATCCACGATAAAGCGTCCCTGTAAGTCTTGATGTCATTCTCCGCGTAAGCCAAGCCCTTACGGGTTCAGAGATACGCGGCATTCTCGCAAAGCATAAAATAATACTCCCCCTCCGGCGAAAATATTACATTGAGACAGTCTACAGCCATTACGCGCACACTCATGACAGAAGACACCTTGACACCGCCCGTGAAATTATTGCCTCTGACTGCCCCGAATACCTGCCTTCATTCGACAAAGTTATGTCGCGGAACTGGGCGCACATCTTCAACATGTTTATTATGCCCAAAGCACTGGCGGATGATTATTGCTCATGGCTATTCCCGCTGCTTAAAGGAGTTGAGGAGTGTACAGACAAAAGCAGGTTCAACGATTTCCAGAAGCGATTTGTCGGAGTGGTCAGCGAAATGATGCTTGATGTATGGATTGTACGGCAGATTGAAACAGGGAGTATAACGCCCGGCGATATAACCGAAGTTCCGTATATTTACACCAGAAAAATAAACTGGCTGAGGAAAATAACCTCATTCCTCCTTGCAAAATTTTTCGGTGTTAAGTACTATCGCAATTTCTGACACTCTGCGGACATGAGCGCGCACACGGTAATTTTTCTCCCGGCAGACAGCAGGCAGGGAGATTTTTTTGTACACATTAAGCTATAATCTATGCAAAATCCCAAGTCAGGAGGCAGTTTAATGGCAGAAAAATTCTACACGTCAGAGGTCAACAAGCAGATACTAATTCAGCTCCTTAAAGCCCACAACATTCACAAAGTCATAGCCAGTCCCGGCGCAACAAACATAACATTTATAGGCAGCATACAGAATGATCCGTGGTTCGAGATATATTCGAGCGTTGACGAGAGATCAGCGGCGTACATGGCCTGCGGAATGGCGGCTGAGTCCGGGGAGCCTGTAGTCCTGACATGCACGGGTGCTACAGCCTCGCGGAACTATATCCCCGGACTGACTGAGGCATTTTACCGCAAACTTCCTGTACTGGCCGTAACAGCGAGCCAGCATTTTGGCCGGGCAGGGCAGTACATCCCGCAGATGTTAGACCGCTCGCGCCCGCCGATAGACTGTGTGAAAATGAATGTCAACATACCGATGATACACACGGACGAAGACAGGCAGCTATATACGGTCAAGATGAACGATGCAATATTAGAGCTTAGGCACAGCGGAGGCGGCCCGGTTCTGATAAATATTGTTACGGAATACAGCCCGGATTTTTCCGTTCACGAGCTTCCCCCGGTCAAAGTAATCAACAGGATAGAGCCTGAAGACGAAATGCCCCCGATAAAAGCCGGGACTGTCGGAATATTCATCGGCGCACATCCGGCCATGTCAGAGAGACTCACAGGGCTTATTGACTCGTTCTGCGAGAAATATAACGGTGCTGTACTCTGTTCCCATATCAGCAACTACAGGGGGAAATATGAAATTCACCCGAATCTTGTCCCGCTGTCGCCGCGTCAGGGAATGGACTTGATGATTTATATCGGCACTACTGAGGGAGCGTATACAAGTCTGAGGCCGAGTGAAGTATGGCAGGTTAATCCTGACGGTGTTGTGAGGGATAGATTCGGGAAACTGCGCTATGTGTTTCAGATGAGCGATGAAGAATTTTTCTCTCGGTACGTAAATATGCCTACCCGTGGGGGGGGGGTCAATTGCAGTTATTATACGGCGTGGCGTAATGATTATGATTATGTCCGCGCAAGAGTCCCGGAATTGCCCTTCTCAAATGCTTGGATAGCACAGAACACGATCGACAAACTTCCCGCAAATTCGGTACTCCACTTAGGAGTCAGCAATACCCGCCGTTGCTGGAATATGTTTGAGCTTCCCAAAACTGTAAACGGTTACTGTAATACTGGCTGTTGCGGCATTGACGGCTGTATTTCCTCTCTGATTGGCGCGTCTCTTGCGTCTCCCGGAAAATTATTTTTCGGGGTAACAGGAGATTTGACATTCTTCTACGACATGAACTCAATCGGGAATCGTCATGTCGGCAAAAATCTGCGTATCATGATCATCAATAACGGTATTGGTGCTGAGTTCAAGCTATACACGCACCCGGCCGCAAGTTTCGGCGATGACGCTGACAGGTTCATGGCCGCACGGGGTCATTTCGGGCAGCAGTCGCGGGACTTAGTGAGGCACTACGCGCAGGATTTAGGGTTTGAGTACATGACAGCCGCGAACAAGGAAGAGTATCTAGCGAACGTGATACGCTTCACGACACCTGAGACGCTGGACAGGCCGATGCTTTTCGAGGTCTTCACGAATCCCAAAGACGAGAGCGATGCACTATACGCAATCAACAATATTGACGTTACGGACATTCTTCCGCCGTCAATGAGGGCAAAGAATCTCGCAAAACAGACAGTAAAAAGCGTACTGGGTTCTGACGGAGTGAAAACGCTCAAAAAAATTATAGGGAGGCAGTAACGGTGAAAGTGTTAGTTACAGGCGGCACCGGGGCAATGGGCGGCTATCTTGTGAAGATACTGTCAGAGGCCGGGAATACAGTAGACGTTACAACGAGGCAGAATCGCGAATCCTCAGCGGAAAATGTGAGATACATACAGGGGGACGCGCATAATATTGACTTCATCAGGAAGACTCTTGAGGCCGGGAGCTATGACGCTATTGTAGACTTCATGAGCTACACGACAGAAGAATTTAGGAAACGCGCTGAGATTATGACGGGTGGGACGGGGCATTATATGTTTCTCAGCTCGGCGAGGGTGTACGCAAAATCAGATGTCCCGATAAAAGAGACTTCACCGCGTCTTCTTGACGTATGCACGGACAAAGAATATCTCGCAACAGACGAGTACGCGCTCGCGAAGGCAAGGGAAGAAAATATACTGCTTGAAGGGAAAGCGGGCAACTTCACCATAATACGCCCTACTATCACGTACAGCACTGAAAGATTACAGCTCGGAGTCTACGAGAAGGAATCGTGGCTTTACCGGGCAATACACGGAAGGCCGGTTGTATTCTCGCGGGACATTGCCGGGAAATATACTACTATGACATATGGCCATGACGTTGCCGGAGCGATTGCGGGTCTTGCGGGCAGGCGTGAGGCTTTCGGGCAGGCATATCATATTACGGCTGATGACTCGATGAAGTGGAGCGGCATTGCGGAAATCTACAGGGAAGTTTTTGCTGACGTTACCGGGCGTGAAATGGAGATTGTGTACATTGACCGGGCATTTGATGACACACCGCAGCTGAGATACAGCAGGCTTTATGACAGGAGATTTGACATCAGCAAAATCAAAGAGGCCGTGAAAAGTTTTTCCCCAGTTCCAATCCGCGAGGGACTCACGAAATGCCTGCGTGAATTTCTGACTGGCAGGCAGGTTTTCAGGGGAATTAATGCCGCGAATGAGGCAAGAATGGACAGGATTGCAGGAAGTTTCACGCCGCTGAAGGAATTTCCGGCATTCAGGCAGAAGGCAAAATATTTCCTTTACCGTTACGCGCCCAAACTGGCCGGAGTAATCAGCCGTATTCACTCGTCATAGCCTGAGCGCGTCAGCTTCATTTTCACCAGCTCAGGAATAAGCACAGCGCACGAAAGTATTACCCCGCTTCCATTGGGAGCAGCTCCCCTTGAGCGCAAAGCCCTGTCGAACTCCATCACAGCCGCTATGCCTTCAGGGGTGAGCATTCCGCCCGCGTCAAGCACTCTTTTTGCCTCGTCCTGTATCCGCATAAGCTCACTGATTCCCATTCTCCCGGCTATTTCTGTGTCTTGGTTCTCCGCCATTATCGTTATAAGCGTGTGGGACAGCCTTTCGCGCAGGGATAAATTTCCGTGCATGGCCTCAAGTTTCCTGAGAGTCTCAACAGCTTTCAGCGTCTGAATATATCCGTTCTCAGCTTCTCCCCGGCAGCCTTCAAGACCGTATGACATGTACGCCTTTTCCCCCGGTGTCAGAACTTTCATGTTTCCCGTGTCAGTCAGAGGCCACAATTCCCGCGCCGTTATCCCCTGAGCGAACGCCGAGGCCGTGAGAGCCAATGCGCCCGGAGTCAGTATGCGTTTCTGCGCGATGAGTTTCCCAGCCGCCGCGCACAATAATCCCATGCAGAATATATGACCCTTCACGGCGAATTTTCCGCGAGTGGCAAGAAGTGAGTCATTGCTGCCGATTCTGCCCGGTGATTTCAGGATGGTATATGCCTCCGAGGGTCTGAGGGACTCTGTGTCGGCACCTGCTGAAGCAAGATTTATGAAGCACTGAAACAATGACATTGCCGAGTCGACAAGGCCGGGGAAGTCTGAGCCGTCAAGCGCGTTATTGTCGAGCGGTGTAACAAGTCCCGGCTTGGGATATGCTGAGGCTGAAAGGATTATTGATTTCACGGCCAAACTTGCTATGTTGAATATGTACACTTCATTCATGATTGAGTCCTCCCTGCGTATTTTACACTCTGCTATATTTTCGGACACAAAAAGCGTCAAGCCCCGCAAAATTTCTCTTGACGTAAAGCCCGCTTCAGCGTTTATTTTTCCCTCATCCCAAAAATTACAGGAGGAACAATAACATGAAGCACATCACGCTAATCATCACAGCAATATTCGCGCTCATAGCATCATCAGCATACGCCGCGCCCGCAGTATATTTCACCAAAGACATATCACCCGCCGGAATCATGGCCGTGTATAACGCATTAGGCCGTGAAGCGTCCGGGAAAGTCGCCGTAAAACTCAGCACAGGCGAGGCCGGGAATACTCATTACCTTTCGCCCGCATTGATTGAGGGACTCGTGAAGAAGGTGAACGGGACAATCATCGAGGGAAATACGGCTTACGGAGGTTCGCGCTCACGCACAGCCCTTCACAGGCAGGTAGCTGAGGATCACGGGTTCACGAAAATCGCAAAGGTTGACATTCTCGACGAGGAAGGCGACACAGAATTACCCGTAACAGGCAAGGGAGTAAAGCACCTCAAATTTGACGCTGTAGGCTCTCACTTCAAGAACTATGATTTTGTCCTCGTCCTGACTCACTTCAAGGGTCATGCTATGGGCGGTTTCGGCGGGGCAATCAAGAACATCTCAATCGGCATAGCCTCTCCCCGCGGGAAAGTCAACATTCACACAGCAGGCACGAAAGAGTCCGGCTCAATATGGTACGACAAGCAGGACGACTTCCTTGAATCAATGGCTGAAGCGGCAAAAGCTATCTCCGACAGTCTCGGAAACGGAAAGCGCATAATGTATATCAGCGTCATGAATCATCTTTCTGTTGACTGCGACTGTGACGGAAACCCGGCAGCACCCGACATGCACGACATTGGTATTCTCGGCTCTCTTGACCCTGTTGCGCTCGATCAGGCATGTGTTGATTTAGTGTACAAAGCCCCGGACGGAGCGTCCCTCATTAAGCGCATGGAGTCCCGCCACGGCATTCACACACTTGAACACGCCGCTGAAATCGGACTCGGCTCTCGTGAATATGACCTTGTGAGCATTGATTAACATCATCCGCAGGGAGTCTATATATCTCTGGTACTATTTCTCCCTCCAGTTTGAGCAGATATATTTATACTGGCTGGCGGGAATGGCAATAGGCTCGTTTGTGTCAGTTTTCGGCAAAAGGAAAATTCACGCCCTCTTTGAGTCGATGAACGGCAGAAAATGGAGCTTGTTCGGGATTGTTCCGGCGTGTATCTTGGGCATTGCGTCTCCTCTTTGCATGTACGGGACAATTCCCATAGCCGCGTCATTCAGCGAGAAGGGAATGCGCGAGGACTGGCTAGCGTCCTTCATGATGTCATCAATTCTGCTCAACCCTCAATTAATCGTATATTCAACAGCGTTAGGCACTACGGCGGTAACAGTCCGTATAATTTCGTGCTTCATGTGCGGAATAACGGCGGGGCTTGCGGTGAATCTTTACGGGAAATTGACGGGGGAAAAATTCTTCAGCTTCTCAGGATTCTACGAGACATCAAACCGCGACACAGACCCGAATATATTTCTCCGTTACGTGAAAAATTTCGGGCGCAATGTGAAAGCTACAGGCGTGTATTTCCTGCTGGGAATATTTCTGACGGCGTTATTCATGCGCTATGTACCTGCGGAGTCATTCGCGAGGCTATTCGGGAGGCGGAACGGATTCGGGGTTCTCATGGCCGCTACTGTGGGAGTGCCGTTATACGCCTGCGGGGGAGGGACGATACCGTTATTGCAGATGTGGCTTGCTGACGGTATGAGCATGGCGAGCGCGAGCGCGTTCATGATTACGGGGCCTGCGACAAAGATAACGAACTTGGGCGCGCTGAAAATAGTATTGGGAGCGTGGAAATTCGCGGGGTATATAGCATTCGTGATTCTGTACTCACTTCTGAACGGATTAATTGTTGATTTAGCCGTGCAGTAACCGCAAACTACCCCCCCCCC
>JAFYBQ010000037.1 GCA_017540085.1 Synergistaceae bacterium
AGAATGACACATCTGACTGACCTAGAAATTCTTGACACCTACAATGCTCAAGTGCGGGGCATTTGCAATTACTATGCGCTGGCAAGCAATTACTGCAAGCTGTCATATTTTGTCTACCTCATGGAATATAGCTGTCTGAAGACTTTAGCAGCAAAACATAAATCTAGTGTTGCTAAAATATATGCCAAGTACCGACAGGGAAGCACATGGGGTATACCATACGAAAGCAAGAAAGGCAAAAAGATAAAAATGCATGTAAGGCTTAAAGATTGCCACCGCTCAAGTGCATATGACGGTGAAGTGAGCATTGACGTAGACCAAGTACGCACAAAATATCACAACACGAACGTTAATACGCTTGATGCAAGGCTAAAGGCAAATACATGCGAGCTTTGTGGCAGGAGTGGCGGAGATACGCAATACGAAATCCACCACGTGAACAAAGTGAAAAACCTTTCAGGGCGTACGCTATGGGAAAAAGTCATGATTGCCAGAAGACGCAAAACACTTGTTGTGTGCAAAGAATGCCACCAAAAGATACATCAACAAAGCAGTAAAAAAAAGGCGTAATTAGAGTAAATGGCGAGCCGTATACATTGAGAAGTGTAAGTACGGTTCTGAGAGAGGTTTGTGCAAACCTACTGTAGAAATACAGCAAGGCGGCACTTACCTACTCTACATCGGCAATGAAGGCATTTCCATCATCGAGAATGCTGACAGACTCGGCATTCCCATTCTCGGCTTTATTCGCGACAGATTCCTCAATATGAAGAAGCTGAATAAAAATAAGGTTTCCGCATGAAGTGTCAGCTTATACACGACCACTTTCAGAACTTCCGCTCTTACGGTCTCCCGAAAGCACAGTTCATCATCGCCGACATTCTTTACAACTTTTCGGGGGACTTCTACGCCTCACGGCATAGCTGGTGGAAGGACGGCAAAATTGAGAACGGTGCGAGCTGTGTCGCGGGAAAAGCTGCTTTCAATTCGGACGCTGCTTTTAATCTCACCGAGTATTTTCACTTCCGCTCGTCTTCATCAAAAGCTCTTCTCCTCAGGTTCTCAAAGCTAACATACGGATTGTAGGGGTTGTTGAGTATACTCTCGTCCTCTACCGCAACAAGCTGCCTAATTTCATGAACTCCGGCCATGACTCCGGGATTTTCCATCCGTGAGCGTCAAATATATCCTTGTTGTAGTCTGAGATGTCCGCAAGCAGTTCCGCGTCCTGAAAGTTTGAGTACTTTACCTCTCCTCCGATCCCGATAATGTCCGGGTAATTCTCGCGTATGAATCTCGTCTTGAGAATCGTAATCGGCTCATTAGGTGAATAGTTGTGAGGTGAATAGCCGAGAAGCTCGAACACGGTTATTTTTGTGTCAAACGGTGCTGTGAGTTTGCAGAGTAATTCGGCCTTAGCGTTAATGAATTTCATTTGCGGCGAACCTATGAACCCCGCCACGAAAATATTATCCGGCTTGTTGTACAGCACTGTAAGCGATGCAGCCTTCTGCACGCTTCCGTCTTTCATGACAACGATACGGATACCGAGCGTCGTTGCTTCCGTCTGGTCGTGCGTAACGTAAATTATTGTCGCGCCGAGTCTGTCGTGCAGCTTTGCGATTTCGGCTCTCATCCATCAGGAAGACTTGCGGATTACTGACGATTGCGCGTCCCATTGCGACTCTCTGACGCTGACCCCTGACAGCTGAGACTGTCTGCGGTCTAAAACTTTCTCAAGCTACAAGATTCTCGCGGCTTCCTTCACGGCGTTGTTGACTTGGGACTCTAGCAATACGGCCTCGAAGCGAGCGAACCCGGACATTCTTTCGGCTCGGCAAGAAAGAATCATATTACGTCATAAACGGGCGGGGGACTCTTTATTCCGATGACGTTCGCGACCGCACTAGGACATTCAGAATCAATTCGGGCGAAGGATTGACGGACTCAGGGTGAAACAGGCTTTAGAGTCCGCCGGATTCACTCATGAAGAACCCGTATACAGGACTCATTTCCCGGACTTGAGAGAGAATTTGCGCGATGAGATGTTATTCATTGTCGACAATAATAACGCTTCACAGTTTGAGCTTCTCGGACAACTTTATATGTTCGTGGACATTCCCACACGTTCAGCGGAAAACGCCTGCGAGATTTCTACATGCGCGAGGCAGTCTCATACATTGAGAGCAATTATCAGCGTTATGTTACTGTTGAGGAAATAGCCGGAGCGTTGAGGCTCAAAAGTAGTTATTACGGAGTCTCCCCGCGTGAATGGAGGAACAATCATAAATTAACCTGAAAGGGAGTTTTACGGATGATATTGCGGCCTTTCAGGTTTTTCATTCAGTGTATCCTGCGGCTGTCAGCTATAATACTTAATACCCAGAAAGCATCAGCCAGTAGTATAGCCAACCCGAACCACGGCGCGGCTCTGAGGGCGGAAAAAGTTTCTGCTCTCAGAATATAGGAGCTTGCAAACACAAGAAATATTCCGTAAGCAAAACGCAGGCTCTTTGCGGGACGGCAGAAGAAAATCAACGCTACCAGCAGAATAATTACAGCTCCGAACGATATATACGGCATAGCCTCCGAGGTAAATACATTATTCAGAAGCCAGGCATTTTTGAGGACTAAATAGCGGTGCATACCCATTTTCATCCCAGCGAAATATTCCGCAACACAGCACGCAGGCAAAGCAGCGAACACTAAGAGAACAGAAACAATTTCAGAAAAACGCCTCATAGTATTTCCTACTTGTACTGCGGTTTCTGATCTCCGAACATAACAGGATTCGAGGGATCATTTGACCATTCGCACCAGCCGCCGTCATACAAAGATATATCAGGCCAGCCCAGCACGACAAACTCAAAATTAACTTCAGCGGCTCTCCAGCCCGTTCCGCAGAATGTCGCTATCTTGTTTTCCGGGTGAATGCCCCATTCATTCCACAGCTGTGTGATTTCGATCCCGTTCCGCATTGTTCCATCGATATTCTCAAAGTCCGGCAGGGTCTGCGCGTCAGGCCCGCAATGCCCCCAGACATCGCCGGAAATACGCCCTTTGCGCTCAAGCCACGCATAGCCGGAAGTTTCACCGATCTGTTCAGGCCATGAACGAATACTCACAAGCCGCCCGTTAGAGTCCGCGAGGATTGCTTTTGCTTCTTCTGTGCCGATAACGAGATTTTTGTTGCCGGGCACTGAAGCTCCAAAATCTTTCACGGGGCTTTTTGGTGTTGACTCTTTTGTTACGGGAAGCCCTGCCATTTCCCACGCGCTGAACCCTCCGTCAAGAAGCCTCACATCCTCAACTCCGCAGTACATCAAAATCCATGCTATTCTCGCGGCGGCCATGTTAGCGGTTGTGCTGTATACGATGACAAGGGTGTCCTTTGTGATTCCGTTGGCTTCCATTGCTGACTTCAGTCTCTCGTCTGAAAGCTGATTCCAGATTGGCCCCTCTTCAAATTCGTCTGTGTTTATGTGAATTGAGCCGGGTATATGTCCGTTAGCATATGAAGTTTTTTCTTCACCCCAGCTTGCTTCAAACACTTTGAAAGGTCTGCCGTCATAGTTTTCAGGCGTTTTCCCGTCCATTAATGCCTTCAGCCACTCAGGATATACAAGAAGCCGATAATTTGGGTAGCTGTACATCGGTATAGTTTCGTCTGATGTCCATTTTGAGGCCGGAAGGGTGAAAAGAACAGCGCGCTTTACGTTTTTCCTTGCGAGTCCGTCAAGAAGTCTGCTGTCTATTTTGTCAGCACCGTAAAGAATGACAGTTTTCCCCTCTGAAACTCCCTTCTGCGTGAGAATGTCATCAAGTTTCTCGTCATCCGCGAGCTTCAGCCATGAAACAGGAAAATCCACAGCACCCGCTACATGTCCTCCCCGCACAGCTCCGTCAAGTCTCCATCCCATGTAGGCGGCTTCAGGTCTCAGATCAAGCATAACACTGTCAGCATTGCCGATGTAACTGCGGAATACTGCAACGGAATCGGTTACTGTCAGCGAAACTCCTTCAGCAAAGCACGGAGTAATCAGCAACATTGAAACAAAGAGAGCAGAAATTACTTTCCTCATCTCATGGCCTCCCCTAGAATTTCCAGGGCGATACGTAGCCTTCAGGGGGATTGCTGTAATCCTCGCTGAACCATTTTTCATATATCGCCTTCAATGAGCCGTCAGCTTTCATTTCCTGTATCGCTTTCGTTACGATTCTGCAAAGCTCCTCTGATTTCGGGTCTCCTTTGCGGAAGGGGAACGCCTTTTCTCCGACAGTGATATTTTCCTCAACCGTTCGCGCTTTAAGGTAGCCGTTCTTTATCTTGAATGCCGCCTCACTGCCCGCGAAAATCATAACATCAACTTTTCCCTGCCTGAATGACTCGTTAAGCAAATCGCTCGAATCATACACAACTAACTCGACTTTGATTCCCTCTTTCTCTGCAATCTGCTTGAAGAGATTCCCGCCGTTTGACCCGGAGGAATAGCCGCATTTGAGGCCGTCAATGTCTTTCAGGCGTTTGAGGTCTGTGCGGTCTTCATGTACGACTAACTTCTCAGGTATATACGCGTAAGGCTCCGAGAACTGGTACTTGTCGATTCGTTTCTGATTCACCGTTATCGTGTTGCCGACAGTATCAGCGCGCCCGGAGTCCAAATACCCGAATAGCGTGTTGAACTCGCCCGTAACAAAATTCACCTTGAGGCCGGTTTTCTCAGCGATTACCGCCCAAATATCCGGCTCAGTTCCGAGATGTTTTCCGCCCGTGATGTATGTGTTTGGGACGGACGAATTTCCCGAAGCAACCGTGATTTCTTTCGGAGCGTCAGCAAACGCAATCCCCGAAACTGCAACGACAAGCAAAGCAAACAATAAACGTTTCATGATGTAACACCTTCCTGTGAAAATTTATGCCAAAGAGCGAGGGACTAATACAATTTCGCAAGCCTCCGCTCGATAAGCCGCAACACAAATTCAACCGCTAAAACTATAACGAGATATACAACCGTAACGCACAAATATGCCTCAAAGAATCTCAGGCTCAATGCCGCCTCCATTTTCGCAGTACCCATGACATCAGCAAGCCCGACAGTGAAGCCCAATGCCGTACCCTTTATGATTCCGATAAAGTGATTCCCGATTGACGGGACAGCGACAACGAAAGCCTGAGGAAGTATCACCCTCATCATCGCCTGACGCTTGGTCATTCCGATTGAGTAACACGCCTCAATTTGTCCCCTGTCAACAGACTCAAGCGCAGCCCGGAAACTTTCGGCCATGAATGCAGAAGTGTTGAAGATCAGACTCAGTACGACAGCCTGAAACGGAGTCATGTCCTTCAATGCCGGAAAAATGCAGGGAAGCGCAAAGAATATCATGAACAATTCAACAACAAGAGGAGTCGCCCTGAACACCGTAATGAACACGTCAAAAAATTATGTCAGCACCGGGATTTTGTAGTAGCGTATTATTGCTATGAAGAGTGATAATATCAGCGTCCCGATTAATGACAGTATTGCAATTTCAGAAGTGAGTCCGAGTGATGACAGTACTAGCGGAAAAAGCCCCGCGAAATTATTGATGTCGAATAACATATTACCCCTCCATAGCCATGCTGACGAATCGCCGTATACGCTCATTGCCGGAATGCTCGAATATCTCCGAGGGACTTCCCTGCCCTGCAACGACTCCGCCCTCAAGAAATATCATCGTGTCGGCAATCTCACGTGCGAATTTCATCTCATGCGTAACGATTAGCATTGTGATGTTAGTTTTTGCGAGACGGCGTATTACTTCGAGTACTTCACCGGTTAATTCGGGGTCAAGTGAGCTTGTCGGCTCGTCAAAAAGTATAACGTCAGCGTCAGAAGCTACAGCCCGTGCAATTCCGACTCTCTGCTGCTGGCCTCCTGACATTTTGCGGGGGTAAAAATTTTCTTTGTCAGCGAGTCCGACTTTTGCGAGAAGGTCTCTTGCGCGTGACTCTGCTTTCTTCCTGTCAATTTTCTGTACTGTAATCATAGGCTCCATAACGTTTTCGATGGCTGTCATGTTTCGGAACAGGTTGTAATTCTGAAATACCATTGATGTTTTGCGCCGTAATCTGTATATGTCGGATGATTTTGCGGCTGAAGCGTCAATTTTCACGCCGTCAATTTCGATTGTGCCGGAGTCGGGGCGTTCGAGAAAATTTATGCAGCGGAGAAGGGTTGATTTCCCCGTTCCTGAAGGCCCTATTACGGCCATGACTTTGCCGGACTCAAGCGTGAGATTTACACCTCTGAGAATCTGAAGGGTGCCGAATGTTTTTGTGAGCTGTGAGATTTTGAGCAATATATATTTCCCCCGTTGTTATAGTTATAGTGAAAGGGTGAGGGAAATTATTGAGAGATTACGCCGTAGTATTCACAAGCAAATGACATGAAGAATGCAAACCCTGCACCCTGTTTTCATGTCATGTAAAATTTTTCTGAAATGTGAAATACAGCAACAAATGTAAATCCTTTCTGTAGGCTCAATAAATTATACACGTGCTTATATGGCAAGTGAGAATAACGAAAAACGCTATCACACCTCAAATGACTTGGCCGGAAATTTCATCCTCACAGAAAATTAAGTTAAGTATACGTGCCTGAGCCTCCCCATGCCTAAAGGCAGGGGGTTCTCAAGAAGTTTGATTTTAAGTTTCCACCTGCATATACAGGCATCCTTATTCTTAAGGGCGTGGCCAGTCCGCCCCTACTGTATAGCCCTATTAAGGGCACAACATTACTTTTCCTGAGTATGTTCAATGCTCCATTTACATCGGCATTTAACTCAAAACCTGTGCTTGTTCGGTACAATCCTCTGTGAATGCGACTGCCGGAAAATTCATATTTCTGCGGGTTATCGGCGTTGTATATGGGCATTTCGTCCTTGTCCCAGAATGATGCCTTTGACGTGTAACTCTCTTCCTGTTCATGATATTCAATCCCATACAATTCGCAAAGATACTCTAACTTTTGCCGGATTTCTCCGTATGGGATATTCACGAAATTCTGATTGTTCACATTTCCCATATGCGTGTCTCTCTGGAATGTTACGTTATATCCGCAAACTAATATCCCGATACCGTTCAGAAGGCAGTAATTTATGACTTTCCTGCATGATTTAGAGATATAGTCATTCACGCGCAATTTTCTTTTTCTTGCAAGCTGTCTCTGTCTGAATGTAGGCTTTTTGCCGTAGTTCTGCTTGTCCTTTATGCTTGCTAGTCTGGCATTCACTTTGTTGTACCATTGATTTATCGCTTTCAGTCTCCGCCCGTCTATTATGAACGACTGCCCCTCACTTGTCGCGCATGTCATCAAGTTGTTTAGCCCGAAATCTATCGCAAGTGCTTTTTGTTTGTCCAATTCCCTTTGAGCTGTTACAGCCTCGTATGTATACTGTATCTCAAAGAACCTAGCGTTATTTATCGGGATTATTCGTATGTACTTAACTTTCTTGCCTTCAAGTATCGGTGGTACTTTTACCGTAAGTTTTGAATGAATAGCTCCGTATTGCTTTGAATATGGCAGTGTGAATATCTGATTGCGTATCGTGAACTGCTGAATGATTAACGGTGCATACCCGTCTTTAGGCAATTAATGCGGAATTTTCACCGCTCTGCTGTGCCATATTCGAGTTCAATATTCGGTAATTCCCGGAAGCCTTCAATATCGCGTAAGTTTTCTCATAGCCGAGATACTTGCCTTCTCTGAAGAAATACTGTCGGTTGACGTAAATAGCCTCATTCATCAGGTTTTTGGAAGTCCTGCACAATTCACGCAAAACTCGGTAATCATCTTTAGACAAATGCTTTAACTGTTGCTTGACTGTAAGATACATATTCTTTATCTCACCTCCTTTTACTAGAAGTAAATATTACCAGTAAAAGAATATCAAGCAAAAATTACGTTGCGCCTTATATCCCCATAGCTAAATCTAGGGGTTTTACGGCGGTTTTTTGATAATGTCCGAGCTGGTGAACGGGAAAAATCCGTGAAAATATTTTTTCAATTGCGCTTGTGGTATCATTACGGAAAAAATTTCCCGTTTCAGTGTGGTGTTGTATATCATTATGGAAGAAGAAAATTCTTTGCTAAGAAAGCTGCTGATTCTTTGGCACGGGCGGAAATTTATATTATCATTGACAATCATCGCCGCTGTGATTTCGCTGGCCTATGCATTTTACCTCCCGCTTATCTATAAGGCTGACTGCAATTTTATTCCCCCGAACCAGTACATGAACAAACTCGGAGTATTCGTTAGCCTCCAAGATCAAAGCGACAGGGTCGGAGGACTCTCAAACCAGTCTGTAGTGGCTGAGTCCGTTACAAGCAGCCAGATGATTATGGGACTCATGAAGCAAAATTCAGTGCTTGACGCAATAACAGATCGCTTTTCCCTGATGGAAGTGTACAAACAGAAATCACGAGGAAAAATGCGCGAGTACATCGTGAAAAAACTTCTTGAGCTTGAGGAAGATGCCAAGAGCGGAATAATCACTGTCGGATTTCTTGACGAGAATCCCAAGAGAGCCGCAGATATAGCCAATGCTTTTGTTGAGATTTTGCAGGACAAAATAGTTTCGCTGGCACGGCATGACGCGGAGCAGAAGAGAATATTTTTTGAGAAACAGCTATTTAATGCCCGGCTTTATCTCGACAAAGTGCAGAATGAACTTATCGAGTATCAGGAAAAACTCGGCGGAGTAACTATCCCCCGCGCACAAATGGAAGCAACATTGCGCTCAATCACAGACCTTCGGCAGAACATCGCGGCAAAGCAGGCGGAAATCTCAGCGATGAGAACCTATGCCCCGTCAACAAACCCTAAACTCCGGGCGGCAATCTCACAGCTTGAGACGATGACGAAAGAGCTTGAGCGGCTCGAAGCAGTCCAGCGTGACTCAAACCCTCAATTAGGCGTGGAATATCACCGCTATGAGACGAGGGTCAACACGGCCTCAAGAAATTATGACTCCATCATGAGAAAACTTGAGGAAGCCCGGATTGATGAGTCTCAGACGTTCTTTCAGCTCCAGATTGTAGAGTATGCCTCCCCGCCGGATATGAAGTACAAGCCCAGCCGCGCAAGGATAGTAATTCTTGGGACATTTATCGGCTTCCTTCTTGGGTGCTTCTGGGTGGTATTCGCAGATTTCCGCAAAGGACTCAAAAAGGCCGTTAGGGAATATTCAGAGAAGAACCCCGAAATTTTCACGGACTCCGAAATTCCACAAAGCCATGAAGTTATCCCCGGCCATGACGGAGACAGCCCCGGATTTTTTCGGCGTGTTATGGTCGTTGCGCCTGTCCTGCTGTTTATGGCGGTCATTGCGCTTCTGACGTTCCAGCCCCCGGAGGGAAGCGATCTTCTTACGGCGAAATTTCAGATGCTTGCGTCTCACTTTCTGGGCGGGAATGTTCCTGCGTGGATTTCCGACAAGCTCATACTGCGGTCAGTGATTCATTTCTTCCTGTACCTACCATTAGGTGCGGCGGTGTATTACGTGCTTAGGCGGTTCGGCGTTCGGGGAGTCAGGGCAGTGATTCCGGCTGTGATGATTTCGGGGGCGTTCGGTCTTGCTGACGAGGCCGTGAAGATGTTTCTTCCCGGGCGTGAGTTCGATTTTGCTGACTGGCTTATGGACATGGCCGGGAGCTTTGTGGGCGTGATTATTGCGGCGGCTCTGGGCTTCCTGTATTCACTGCTTCACAGTAAGAAGGAAAATGCACTAAATGAAGGGGGCATATCAGCGTGAAAATTCTTCACATAGCACACGCATATTATCCTCATGTCGGAGGGGTTGAGACTTCAGCAAGGCAGATTGCCGAGGGAAGCGCGGCGCGGGGTCATGAAGTAACAATGCTCTGTTTTGACGATAAGAACGAGAAAGAGGTCGTAAACGGCGTAAATGTCATTAGGGTAAAGCCTCTGTTCAGAGTCGGGAGCGCGTCAATTTCATGGCGTTATTTCCGAGAATATATGAGACTCTCAAAGGACGCGGACATCATTCACTTCCATGTGCCGAATCCAATGGGCGAGCTTCCTTTCTGCCTTCTGAAACGCGGAAAAGCCCGGACGCTCTGCACGTATCATCTTGACCCCGTGAGGCCGAAAGCGTTTGTGTTCCTGTACACGCGCCTGCTAAACTTGTTCATGAAGAAGGTTGATGTGATATGCCCTACATCGCCGTACTATATAGTGTCGTCAAAAATCATCGAGAACTATCTCGAAAAGTGCCGGACTATTCCTCTTGGCGTTGATGTGAAAAGTTTTCAGAATGTATCAGCCGAAAAAATCGCCGAGGCCGAAAAAGTCGTGTCAACCCTCAAAAGGCCGAGAATATTATTCTGCGGAAGGTTCGCATACTTCAAGGGGATTCCGACTCTGCTTGACGCGATGACATTTCTGCCGGAATATTCGCTTGTGATGGTCGGAGACGGCAAGAAGCGTCCTGAGACAGAGGAACAGATTGACAGACTCGGACTCCGCGACAGGGTGATACTTGCGGGAATGCAGACGGGAGAATTTTACCGGGCATTCTTCCATGTGGCTGACATTTTCGCGTTCCCGTCAACATGGCCGGAGTCTTTCGGGATTGTCGGAATAGAGGCACTTGCGGCAGGGCTTCCGATTGTTACGACAGAGATTTGGGCGGGGTCATCGTACTACAATGAAGACGGCAAAACGGGAATCATTGTCCCCCCGCAAGACCCTCACGCCCTAGCCGAGGCAATCAGAACGATACTCAGCAACCCGGAAATGCACAAAACAATGTCTGAGAACGCAAGAATACGCGCTGACAAATTCGCCATTGAGAGAATGCCGGAGCGTTATGAGGAAGTATATTCATTCCTGATGAGGAAAAATGAGCATAAAGACTCTAATCAATAAAGCCCTTATAGCCTCTGACGCATTATTGAGGGCGGCTCTTAGGCGGAAAAGGAAAACAGCTCTCGGCAAAGTGCTGGTGATATTTCAGCAGGCTTTAGGAGATGCGGTGCTGATTAGTGATTCGCTGAGGGAGTACCCGAAAATTTTCGCGGGCTATGATGTCGTGTTCGTTGCGCGTCCGTCTATAATCAAATTCCTGAAAGACGTAATGCCCGGTGCTGACGGCCTGAATTTTGAGGCTATCGACTTCAAGCGATTCATTGAGGATTACGGGTATTACCGGGAAATCTCCGGGAAATACAGAGGGTCGGCGGAAATTCTGATAGTGCCAGCGTCGACTCCTTCAGCCGAAATATTTTCATGCGCCAATGATTCGCCCCGTAAAATTGCCTCAGTTCGTCCCACAGACATAAAAAGCTCCCTGCTAATGTTCCTCCTGTCAAAACTATCATACACCGAAAAAATCAGGCCCGACAAAAACGAGATGACATTACAGCGGCACCGTCAGTTAATCCATTATCTTGGGAACAGGGATTTTCTTGCCAGACTCCCGCGTCTGAAGCATGAGCCGAAAATCATCGCGGAGGATCATTACTGCGTCATCTGCGCCGGAGCATCAAAGCCCGAAAGATGGTGGCCCGCCGAGCGTTTCGCGGAAATTGCAGACTTTCTGAATGATACGTACAACATGAATGTTCACCTTTGCGGAGGACAGAATGAGGCCGAAATCGCAGAAAAAGTACAGTCCCTAGTGAAACATCCTGAGAGAGTAATAAATCATGTAGGGGCTACGAGTTTCGCGGAATGGTCATCAATCGTACAGCATTCAGATTTAGTTGTGGCAAATGACAGCGCAACAGCACACCTTGCCGCCGTACACAGGGTGAAAACTGTCTGTATAATAGGCGCGTATGAGTTCGTCATATTCCCGTACAAGGTTGATGTTCTTGAAGACGGAGACCGCCTGCCCCTTTGCGTGTATCATCACATGCCCTGCGAATATTGCCGGGACAAGGGATATTTTTCCGGATGCCTCAACAGTGAGTGCTTGAAGCGGCTAAATGAGGGGAAATGCGCGCTGTGTATTGACGCTGTTACGGCTGATGACGTAAAAAACGCGATAATCAAAATCATGAAAGAAGGATAAATTTTGCCAGCTTCATTGAATGACATAAAGCCCGGAAAAATTCTAGTTGCCGGGGATATTATGCTTGACACATATTACACCGGGGACATCAAAAGAATATCCCCTGAAGCCCCCGTGCCTGTGTTCAGGAAGGAAAAAGAGCGCAGTGTTCTCGGAGGAGCGGCCAACGTTGCGGCCAACCTCGACGCGGCAGAGCAGAAAGTCTACATGATGTCCGTTGTCGGGAATGATGACGCGGGCAGTGAGCTTGCCGAAAGATTCGCCAGGATGGGAATTGATACGGAGCTGATATTCAGGCTTGAGGACAGGAAAACGACCGTCAAAACGCGCTTCCTTGCGGGAAATAATCAGCAGGTTATACGGATGGACGTTGAAGACTCCCAGCCCATAAGCGAAAATCTCTGCGCTGAAATGCTCGCCCGTCTCAAAGAAAAAATGTCGGCGGAAAATTTCAGCATCGTTCTTTTGTCGGACTACATGAAAGGACTCCTGACTTACGATTTCACGCAGGGGGTAATAAAACTCGCGAATGAGGCAAATATCCCCGCATTTGTTGACGTGAAAGATCCCAAAATAGAGAAATACAGCGGGGCGTTCCTTCTCAAACCGAATTTGAACGAGCTGCGGACTCTCACGGGGATTAACGCGCAGACCGACGACGAAATCATACAGGCCGCCGAATTTCTCCGCGTAAAGGGGAATCATAAGTACGTCCTTGCTACCTGCGGGCCTCGCGGGATGGTTCTTGCGGGCGAAAATGAGTCGTACTTCATAAAGTCAACAGCTCAGGAAGTTTTTGACGTTACAGGCGCGGGCGACACGACAATAGCATATCTCGCCGCGTGCATGGCCAACGGTTTCGACATGCATACATGCGTTGACATCGCCAACACTGCCGCGGGGATTCAGGTCTCAAAAGTCGGAACGTCATTAGTCTACTGGCGTGAAGTAAGAAGCGCAATGAGCCGCAAAGCCATCCATGTAGACGAGAAATTATTGACGGGGAAAGCCCTTCAGACCTTCAGGAAAACACACGAGGAGCAGAGAGTCGTATTCACAAACGGGTGCTTTGACATTCTCCACGCCGGACACGTGAAATATCTCCGCGAGGCCGCAAAGCTCGGTGAGGTTCTCGTTGTCGGACTCAACAGCGACTCTTCCGTAAAACGCCTCAAAGGTGAATCCCGCCCGATAAACTCACAGAATGACAGAGCCGAAATTTTGTGCGCCCTCGGATTCGTCGACTATGTTGTGATATTCGAGGAAGATACCCCGCTGAACCTGATTCAGGTCATACAGCCCGATGTACTCGTGAAGGGCGGCGACTATACCCCGGACAAAGTTGTGGGCGCGGACTTTGTGAAATCACGCGGAGGGGAATTGTTCCTTATTCCGTTTGTAGAGGGAAAATCAACAACTAACATTATCAGAAAGATTGAGGCAATGTAACATGCACGAATTAATATGCGAAAGAATCAACGACAGCATAAAGCTGAAGCAGTCCCTCCTGAATGACTCTGCCCTTCTCGAAAATATTTCCCGCACCGCAGATGAGATTGTTACATGTATCAGGAACGGCGGAAAATTAATCCTCTGCGGGAACGGCGGTTCAGCCTCGGACGCTCTCCACTTTGCCGGGGAAATTGTCGGCAGATTCCAGAAGGAGCGCACCCCGTGGCCTGCTGTCGTCCTGAATGCTGACGTTGCGACAATGACAGCAATCGCCAATGATTACTCGTATGATGACATGTTCGCACGCCAGGCGGAAGCACACGCCCAAGCCGGGGACATCCTCATAGGCATAAGCACGAGCGGAAATTCTGAGAACGTTCTCCGGGCGGTGAGGGCGGCAAAGTCAAAAGGCGCGAAAACTGTAGCCCTTCTCGGCAAAGACGGCGGAAAAATCGCTCATGAGGCAGATTACCCGCTCATAGTCCGCCATAATGTTACGGCGCGTGTTCAGGAGTGCCACATCTGTATCATTCACATACTCTGCGAGATTGCCGAAAACATTTTAGCCGATGGGAAATAGGGCGGTATTTCTTGACCGGGACGGGACAATCAACGCCGACAAGAATTATCTGTACAGGGCGGAGGATTTCGAGTTCCTTCCCGGGGCTGTTGAGGCTCTGAAACTGTTGCAGGACTCCGGCTATCTTCTCATCATCATCACTAACCAGTCGGGAATAGCGCGAGGGTATTACACTGAGGACGACTTCAGGACTCTCACCGAATGGATGTTAGGCAGACTCAAAGAAGCGGGCGTGAATATCGCGAGGGTATATTACTGTCCGCACCTGCCTGACGCAAAAATCCAGGAGTACCGCAAAATCTGCACATGCCGGAAGCCTGAGACAGGACTTTTTGAGCAGGCAATAAGGGATTACGATATTGACATGGCCAGAAGCTATGCCATAGGGGACAAGATGAGGGACTGCGCCATATGTGAAAAGACTCCGTGCAGGGGATTTCTTATCGGCGGAAAATCTGACAGCGAAAGAGTCAAAACAGTCTCAAGCCTTCTTGAAGCGGCGAAAATCATAACAGGCGGTGAATCCTAATGAACGTATTAATCTGCACAGGGCCGGGGATCGGCGACATGGCGCAGAAATTGCCGATGGCCTCGGCGATTAAGTCGCAGTACCCGGACGCTAATATAGACTTCATCATGAACAGGCCCCCGCAGAATTGGACAGCCCGAAACCAAGTATCGCAGGACGTGAACATTCAGGTTTTGCAGTGCCAGCCCTATGTGAGAAATTTATACTGGTACAACGTGAGGCACCCGTTACACTGCGCGAAATTGCTGTTTCAGCTCAGAATGAATCATTATGACCTCGGATTTGACCGGGACAGCGGAATAAACAACAGGGGAAAGAGGCCATCATTATGGATGTACCGCATAATGAGATGGGGGGGCGTGAAGAAAATCGCGGGCTACCTGAAGGATTATGCCGACATTTTTGTTGATGTCCCCGAAAGGACTCACTTTCTCGAACGCGACAGGCTCACCCTTAACGCCGCAGGAATCACAGCTCCCATGACAATAAAGACGATTGATGAGTCAAAACTTGATTTCAGTTTTCCGGGCTGTGAAAGACTGCGGGAGTCCCAGAAAATTGTCGGGCTTTCTGTCGGCACTAATTCTTATCCTTGGACGCTAGGCGGAAAAACAATCATGTACGATGTAAAGTCATGGCCCTATGAGAAATGGCGGGAGCTTGCCGGAATGCTGGCGGAGAAAAATATTGATGTCGTTATTCTCGGAGGCAAAAAGGAAATGAATGAGCTTGCCGAGAAAAATATAACTTTCCCCGAAAATGAACATATACATAACCTCATAGGACAAACGACGCTGAAACAGAGTCTTGCGGTTCTGAGTCTCTGCTCTCTTGCTGTCGGTGCTGAGGGCGGAATGATGCACTGCGCTTCCGGGCTTGGCGTGAAAACGCTGACGGTATTCGGAGGGTCAGACTATAAGATATGGACTCCTGCCGGAGGGGACATAGTGAGCTTGAATCTTCCCTGCTCCCCGTGCTTCTCCACACAGCGGGCGGCCGAATGCAAATATCACAGGTGCCTTGAGGAAATCGGCACTGATACAGTTTTCCGCAGGATTATGGAGCTATGACGAATCTATACATACTCATGTGGATTTACCTGGTGTACTTGGGAGTGTCATTCTGGCTTTTCGGGTATAATTTCATGTCTCCGAGCGTTGTTTTCTTTGTGTCAATGTCAATAATGCTGTGTGTTGCGTATTATGCCGCAAACAATATGCAGATGCTTTTCGCGATAAACATGCAGACGTTCACAATTTTTGCGTGGGGCGGTTTCTTTTTTCTCGCGGCCGAGTTCATGGTTTACGCGGGGCAGGCCGTAAGGTGTTTTCGGAATGCTCCCCTTGTCCCGCAGGATATGCCCGCAAAGCCTGAGCCGCTTTTCATACACTGGCAGATACAGGTGTCTGCGATGATATTTCTCGCGGTGTCCTGTGTTTTAGCGTTTGCTGTACTCTACATGAACACCGGCGGCATAACACTACACGCAAAGATGAAAGAATTTAGGTCGCTTCTGTTTTATCATCCTGAAAACATAAAATACCTTTTCATCATCGCGCAGCTGTACAAGGTGAATCTTGTGATCTCCAATCTTTTCGGCTATGTCATGCTCTATAATATGACAGTCTGCAATATCCCGGCAAGAAAATTACTAGTGCTTCTGGCGTGCGTGATGCTTTACGCAATTTTCAGCGTATTTTACACATGCGCCCGGCAGTCGTTCATGGAAGTGTGGCTTTGCATGGCCATGATGTATATCACAATCAACATGAGGCCGGGAGGAAAGGAGAAAATATTTAAGTTTGTGTTAAAGTTAATACCAGTACTGATTCTCACGGCTTCGTTCTTCACTGCTATGGGAGTTCTTGTCGGACGTAATAAAACTACAACTAAGAGCAGCTCACTGCAGTTTGTTGAATACCTATCCGGGGGGCTTTACTCGTTCAACCTTCATGTAGACAATGGGGCATCATCAAAATATTTCGGGCAGTCGACCTTCTCATACGTCTACCTGATTCCCCAACATTTGGGATTAATGCCTAAATTTGAAAACGACAAGTTTATAGGCAAGTTTGAATTATACGGGAACATGGTAACGATTTTCGGCAGGTGGCATGAGGATTTCGGAGCTGTCGGAGTTTGTGTGATGGCCTGCATAGTGTCAACACTGTACTCTCTCGTATTCTACAGAAAATTAATATACTCAGAAAACCAAAGCCGGGAGCATCATTTGACCCGGATATATTACTGCCAGTTCATGACGGGGCTTATGTGGGCGGGAACGGATGATCGTGTATGCGCGCTTTTTACAGCGCAGAGCGTTGTATTCTTAGCATTGACGGCCATTCTCTACAAGATTCTTGTCGTAGGCAGATTCAAACTGGCATAAACCGCAGGAGGCTTTATTCACATGCAAATACACATAACCCGCGCCGATGCTTTTTGGAGCTACGCGGGGACAATAATTTCAATGGGCGCAAACTTCATCATACTTCCGTTTTTGATGTACTTTCTTGACGCTGACATGCTCGGACTCTGGTACGTCTTCACGAGCATAGGAACGGTAAGCCTGCTGTTTGATTTCGGGTTCGCCGTAACATTCGCTAGGAATATCACATACTGCTGGAGCGGCGCAAAGGAGCTTAGGGAGGAAGATGTTTCTTTCACTGACGGGGGAGAGCCTAATTTCGCCCTGATGAAGGATGTACTGACGACAACGAGAACTGTTTACGCCATTATAGCCTCAGCCGCATTAGTATTCCTGCTTACGGCAGGGACTCTCTACATCAGGAGCATAACAAAGCACATACCCGGAAATGTCCCGGTAATCTCATGGCTGATTTACGCCGCGGCGATATTCCTGAATATATATTACGGGTATTACGCCTCATTCCTGCGCGGGGTCGGGGCGGTTGCGCGGTCTCAGAAAAACACCCTCATAGCTAGGGCGGCGCATATAATCTTGGCACCTGTGCTTTTGTTTTTCGGGACTGGGATTATCGGGGCAAGTGCGGCATATCTTGCTTACGGAATCGTTTTCAGGTTCTTGGGAAAATATCACTTCTACAAATATCAGGGCATAGGCGAAAAACTTTCAGCGGTGGAAGCAAAAACATCATTCGTAAAGCTCCGTGAACTGTTCTTCATTGTCTGGCATAACGCATGGAGGGAGGGTGTTATTTCCATATGCGATTATCTCTGCTCACAGGCTTCCGTGATTATATGCTCGGCGTATCTTCCTTTGTCTGAGACCGGGGTCTACTCAATCGGGGTACAGGTCGCCGCGGCCATAACTCAAATCTCAAAGACAATGTACAGCGCAAAGCAGCCTGAGCTTCAGAACGCCTATGTTATTTCAGACTTTGAGACTCTCCGTCGGACAATGAAATCTATTGTCATTACATTTCTGTGTCTGTTCGTTCTTGGGACAGCGGGATTTGTTTTCGCGGGTCGTCCTCTGCTCCGTCTCGTGAAACCCTCGGCTGTCGTGTCTGTTCCTGTCTTCCTGGGAATAAGCGCATACAATATAATGCTGGGCTTCAGGGACTGCCACGCCTCATATTTTTCATGCACAAACAGAATTTTATACCTCAAGAGCTACGTTATCTCATCAGTTGCCGGGGTGATTCTCTCATTCGCGGCAATGGGCATATTCAAAGCCGGAGTCTGGGGACTCATAGCGGCGCAGATTGTGAGTCAGTGCGCCTATAACGTGTGGCACTGGCCGCTGAAGGCATATCAGGAGCTTTACGCGGCGGAGAGGAAATGAGTCAGTCTCAAGCGAGTTTTCCCCGGCGTATCACTCCGGCAACGTTCAAATCACGGTCAAGCATGACGAGATTCGCGGCTCTTCCTGTCTCAATTCGCCCGAAAGAATCATCAAGCCCGACAGCTTTCACGGGGTTGACGCAGGCGCACTTCACAGCGTCTTCAAGCGGGACTTCCATCTCCGTAACAGCAAGCCTCATGCACTCCATGAGATTCGAGACGCTCCCGGCAATCGTAACGCCGTCAGAAAGAGTCGCCGTTCTCCCGCGCTTTATGACCTTCTGCCCGCCTAATGTATATTCACCGTCAGGCATTCCCGCGCATTCGAGAGAGTCTGAAATGAATATTACCCTGTCAGTGCCGAAAAGTTTCAGCGTCATGCGGACGACAGCCGGGTGAATGTGTACCCCGTCAGCAATAATCTCAATCATTGCGCCCGACTCTAATGCCGCGGGGATTGGCCCGGGATTCCTGTGGCTGATTCCGTTCATGGCGTTGTACAGGTGGGTAACATGGGACGCTCCTGCCCTGAATGCGCGTTTTGCCGTGTCATAATCGCAAGCAGTGTGGGCGATTGAGACTCTCGCGATGGATTTCGCCTCAGTGATGAATGAGATTGCGCCGTCAGTTTCGGGGGCTACAGTCGCGACTCGTATCAGCCCTCCCGATTCTGTCTGAAGCCTGCGTAACATTTCTATATCCGGCGGGACTATGTACGCGGGATTCTGCGCTCCCTTTTTGGCGTGAGAGATGAACGGCCCTTCAAGATTTATCCCTATGAGCGATGGATTTTCCCGGCTGAAAGATTTTGCGGCTCTCATTATGCGGGCTAAATCGTTTTCGGGTAATGTCATTGTCGCCGGGCATATTGTCGTGATTCCGTTAGCGGCTTCATGCTCTGTTATTGCCGTGAAAGACTCCCGCGTCCCCTCGCAGAAGTCATGACCCATGCACCCGTGAAAATGTATGTCCGTTAGGCCGGGAATGACGTAGAGTCCCTCGGCGTTAATCCTCATTGCGTCATCGGGAATGCTGTCGGTGATTTGCCCGTCTGAAATTGCTACTGTGCCGATGTGAAATTGATTGTCCGGCCTGAATATTATTCCGTTGCTGATGATTATATTGTCCATGTGAATATGTCCTCCGTGATTCTTGCTGATGTACCCCGTGAAAATTTCTGCCTGCACTGAATGTTACTGTACCGATGATGATATGCCCTGCGTGATTATGGCTGATGTACCCTGTGAAAAATTCTGCCTGCTCTAAATGTTACTGTCCCTATGATAATATGCCCTGCGTGATTATTGCTGAGGTACCCTGCGTGAAAATTTCTGCCTGCCCTGATTGTTGTCCCGATGATACCGCCTCCGTGCTTCTTGCTAATGTATCCCGTGAAAAATTCTGCCTGCCCTGATTGTTACTGTCTCGATGATAATATGCCCTCCGTGATTATTGCTGATGTACCCCGTGAAAATTTCTGCCTGCCCTAATTGTTGTCCCGATAATGATACCGCCTGCGTAATTCTCGCTGATGTACCGTGTGAAAAATTCTGCCCGCTCTGAATGTTACTGCCCCTATGATGATATGTCTTGCGTGCTTCTAGCTGATGTACCCTGCGTGAAAATTTCTGCCTGCCCTGATTGTTACTGTCCCTATGATGATATGCCCTGCGTGCTTCTCGCTGATGTACCGTGTGAAAAATTCTGCCCGCTCTGAATGTTACTGTTCCGATGATAATATGCCCTGCGTGCTTCTCGCTGATGTACCCCGTGAAAAATTCTGCCTGCCCTGATTGTTGCTGCCCCGATGATGATATGCCCTCTGTGATTCTTGCGTACAAAAAAATCCGCCCTCCGTCAAAATTCAGAGAGCGGAAATTTCTGCTGAAGGTTACTTGCTGGCCTCAACAAGTTTCTTCATTGCGTCATATGCAAACTGCACACGCGTCCCGATTACGACCTGTACATTCGTTGTCGTCAGCCTCGTTACGCCCGGTATGCCCGCCGATTTGATTTTCTTCTCGTCAATCTGCGAGCCGTCATTCACTTCAACACGTATCCTTGTCGCGCAGTAGTCATAGCTCTTCAGATTCTCAGCTCCTCCGAGTCCCTCAAGAATCACCGCGGCCATGTGCGTATAGTCTTTCTTTGCGCCCTTCACAGGCTCATCCTGCGCGGGGGGAATCATCGCGTCATCGTCATCATCCTCACGCCCCGGCGTTTTCAGGTTGAACGCACGAATCGCCCACGTGAACACGACATAATATATCACCGCGACAACTATCCCAATCGGAATAATCATCCACGGATTCACGGCCATTGGAGCGCGGAAGCTCAATATCCAGTCAACCATTCCCGCACTGAAGTTGAACCCGCACCGAACCGGCATATACGCGCAGACAGTCATGCAGATTCCCGTGAGTATCGCGTGAATCAGATACAGCCCAGGCGCAAGGAACATGAACGAGAACTCAAGCGGCTCCGTTATCCCCGTGAAGAACGCCGCGAATGACCCCGCAAGCAATAAACTTTTGGCCACGTTCTTGCGCTCCGGCCTCGCCTCACGGTACATAGCGTAAGCACCTGCCACTAGCCCGAACATCATAACCGGGAAAAATCCGGTCATGTACATTCCTGTAACACCGAGAGTCCCTTTCCCTGACCAGAAATTTCCGAGGTCATTTATGCCGATTGTGTCGAACCAGAATACAGCATTGAGCGCGTGATGAAGTCCCAGCGGGATTAATGCCCTGTTCAGCATTCCGTATATGCCAGCTCCTACAGGGCCTAATTTTGAGATTGAGACTCCGAAACTCTCAAGCGCACCGTAAACGACAGGCCAGACATAATAGAGTATTGCCGCAACAATCGCCGACACGAACGCCGTAACAACCGCCACGCACCTTTTGCCGCTGAAAAATGCGAGCCACTCAGGCGGGGTTGCGTCCTTGAATCTGTTGAAGCATGTTGCCCCGATTAAGCCCGACAGTATTCCGATAAAGGCATTCTGAATCCTCCCGAAAGCCGCCGGAACCTGAGAAGCCTCGACTCCCGTGTACATCGCTACAGCCCCGGACGAAAGCAGAGTCGTTATCATCAGCCACGACACAAGACCCGCAAGAGCCGGAGTCCCGTCCTGTTCATCGGACATACCTATAGCCGTACCAATCGCGAACAATAACGGAATCTGATCGATTATCGCGCTGGCTGCCTTTATGCAGAATGCCGCAATAATGCTGTTGCTTCCCCAGCCGGCCGGGTCAATCCAGTAGCCTATACCGTAAAGAATGCCTGCTGCAGGGAGACATGCTACAGGGAGCATTAACGAGCGGCCTATCTTCTGTAGATATTTCACCATGATAAGAGATTGCCTCCTTCAATGTGTGTATTTATGACGGCTATTATAGAATATTCCGGGTCAGATTGCTTAGGCCACAAAATAATGAAACACTGTATAATTATTTCCATTCACAAAAATTTTGTACAAAGGAGTTTTCTATCTTGGGCGACAAAAAGATAAAGAACATCGGAATAATTACATCCGGCGGCGACTGCGGGGGACTCAACGCCGTAATCAGGGGTGCGGCTCGCACTGCCCTTATGCGCGGAATGAGAACGTACACAATTCCCAACGGCTACGCGGGACTCTATAACCTCGTGAATTTCGATCACCTTGTGGAGCTTGACGAGGAGAGAACAGATCACATCACATCACAGTTTGCCGGAAGCGACGCGGGACACAGCAGAGTCAAAATCTCAAAGATTAACGACCCGGACAAGTACGACAGAATCATGATGGGACTCCGTAAGCACAACATTGACGGCCTCGTGATTTCCGGCGGAGATGACACGGGGAGCGTTGTTGTTGACCTTGCCGAGCACGGGATACCCTGCGTACATGCTCCAAAGACAATGGATCTTGACCTTCAGACATATTCTGTCGGCGGAGACTCAGCCATCAACAAAATCGCCAACATTGTCGACGACCTCAAGACAACAGGAACGACCCACAACCGTATAATGGTGATTGAAGTTTTCGGACGCTATGCGGGTCATACGGCGTTCAGGGGCGGAATTGCGGCGGATGCTGACTGCATATTGATTCCTGAAGTGCCGGTTGACTTCAACGCGGTATACGCTCACCTGAAGCACTACTATATACGGCGCATTCTCAATTCTGACGTTCACGCGGGAACATACACGATTGTTGTCGCTGAGGGCGTAAGAGGTCAGGACGGAAATCTCTTCTCAGACGGCGGCGGCGCAAAGACGGACTCATTCGGACATCCCAAACTTGCGGGCGCGGGGCGTTTCGTGAAAGAGACACTTGAGGACATGATGAGGCAGGACCCGGAGATCAAGCAGTTCATGAAGACATCAGAAATGTACGTGCCGGGAGTGTTCGAGATTCCCGAAATCCGCGAGGTTATTCCGAGTCATATTGTCCGCAGCGGCTCAACGTCAGCCTATGATGTCAATTTCGGGAAACAGATAGGCGCGGCGGCGGTGATATTGCTTGAGCAGGGAGTGAGCGGTGTTACTGTCGTGAAGATGTTTGACGGCGAAATACGCTACATGCCCACGGCGGAGGCAATCGCGCAGAGGTTCGTAGGGCTTGAGAGCGTCGCATTCTATGAGCAGATGGATGTCTGCTTCGGCCGCTTCAGGCAGGAATATATACCTAAATTGCAGGAAGTTCACGGAGCTGTCGAGCGTCAGTACAGCTAACGGAAAATTTGTCCCCCTTGCCGGAAAAATGGCGGGGGGATTTTTCTGCGTCATGGTATGGCCGGGGTATTGCAGAGTACTAAGATAGTGTTGATGAAAGATTTTAGTTCGGGACATGCGTTTATGGCTTTCATGAGGTCTGCTTTCTCAAAAATGCTCATTCCGTCCCGCTGTTTAATGTAGCGTTTTCCGTTTTTCCCTGCCCTGAAAATTTCCTTGATGTAATATGACGGCGGCTTTCCGTGATTTATTGTTTCCGGGAGTCCTTGTGGGGAATGCATGTTGTGTCCGGCTTTCTGCTGTATAACGTCCCAGTAAGGGAGAAGCCACGCCTCAAAATCATGTTGCGCCGCGTGTGGGTGAAACCTGCTGTTCTGCCCGACCCAAAGGCTCATTTTCTTTTTCGCGTCCTTCGCGTCCCTGAAATCATCAGTCCCTGTGTAAACGTCAGTCAGTGCGATAACATGATCCGCGCCCCTCGCTAAAATATTCTCAACGACACGCTTCAGGTTTCCTTCTTTGGGAATGCGCCCGTTGTAAGGATGAAATTTTATCTTGGGCATTGTTTTCACACGCTTTTCGAGAAAATCTATGAGTTTTTCCTTAAAGGCTGTTTCCGTTCTTCCTTCTACTATGATTGTAATGTTCATGCCCGGCCTCCTATTTCGCCCATGCGCCAAAGCTCGTCAAGCGAATAATCCTTCAGCCATTCGCCGAGATTCATTGTGTCAGCGCGGGTTATCACTGTTTCTCCGTCTTCATTGAGATCTATAACGCAGACTTCTTCAGGCTCAAGAAAGCGCACGAACCTGTCCGAATGAGTCGCGGCGATAATCTGCGTCTCAGATGAAGCCTCCCTCATGAGCTGGGACAGAAGGTCTAGTAGTTCAGGGTGAAGGCTGACTTCAGGCTCGTCAATCATTGTTACTGTTGAAAGTCCCGGACTCTTGAGCAGAGATGAAAGCCAAAGGAATCGCAAAATGCCCTCGGAAAGCTCATTTGCGTAAAGGACATCGGGAAAATTTCTGTCCTTCCACGTCATAGCGAGCATACCTGCTGCCACAGGAGGAAAATTAAGCTCCTCAAAACCCGGAAAAGCGGCTCTCAAAGCGTCAGTAACTGCGGAAAAACGCTCTTTCCTGTCTTCCCTCATGGTCAAAAGAAGCGGGATGAGATACTCACCGTTTATGCCGGGAAGGCTTGCGGGCTTCAGGAGCTGGGGCATTTTCACAGGGGCATTCCTGCCTACGTCAAGATAATGATACTGTGTCGCTGAGGCTAAAATTTGCCTGAAAAGCTCAGGCTGGCGGAACACTTTTGACACTTGGGACAGGGCTGTTTCGTCAGGGTCATAATCCCAGTCAGGATACTCAAGGTGCTTTGTGTCTGAGTTGAAATATCTTATATTGCCTTCCTTAGCGTCAATATACATGAACGGCCTGCCATAGCGGTTTTCGTCCCTGTGTTGCAAAAGCTGCTCTTCCGCGATCACATAGCCTGTCCTGCGCGGAACAATACTTAAATGATAATGCAGTGGGGAATTGCCCGGCCCGGCTGTGTCTTCAGGAAGCTCAATATCCACGTCAATAGAGATTCTGTCGCTTTTTCCGCGTGTCAGAAGGCTTGATATTCCGCCTGCTTCGGATAATTTTTCAGACAGCCTCCCGGAAGCTGAAGCTGACAGCAAAGAAATAGCGTCCAGAAATGAAGTCTTCCCCGAACCATTCGCGCCTACAAAAACCATGAAAGGCGACATTTCTACATCAACGGAACGAAGCCGCCTGAAACCCTCTATCTTTATTCTTTTGATGTACGAAGCCATAATGCTGCCTCCTTTTATGCGGATTTTACATTCTCCGTGCAATATTGACAAGAACGCAGGACGGGCATAAAATATCCTCTGTTGCTTTACGGGGCTATATCCTAGCAGGGAGCGTCTTCACATTCGTATTTTGAGGCCGCCCGCACGTAATCACCTCAGCAATACAAAGATACGGGGCTGTAGCGCAGTTGGGAGCGCGCGACATTCGCATTGTCGAGGCCGGGAGTTCGAATCTCCTCAGCTCCATTCCCTAAATCTTTTCACACAGACACGAATCACATTCACCGCATAACCCGTGAGATCTCAGCCATTCGCCCGCAGGATGAAAGCCAAGCCCGATGAATGAAGCCGCCTGAAGGTGCAGGCATTTGACATTCACGCCGTCCCCGACTCTGATTCCTCCCACGCCCCCGCGCATAACGTCCCGGAAAATTCTCCTCCTGTAACGCCGCATAAATCCGTTCACGTGAACCCCGCCGAGTTTCAGCCGTATCACCTGATGAAGCATGTTGTACTTCCGCCACTCATGGACAAGCCCCCGCGATGATATGTACTCTTCAAGCTCACGCACTCCGCCGAGACTCTCAATTTCCCCCGCGAGCCTCACAAGGTGCGGGCATTTAAGCCAGAAACTTGTCGGGAAAATTTTGCGTCCAAATGGGCGGCAGACCTGGACTCTGACATGGCCGAACGAGCATAATATTTCCCGGTCAACAAAAACGGGAGACACCTGGCGATGTCCCCCGCGGAAATTTCTTCCCGTCATAATCAGTAGTCCCGGCTGTTAGTCCTGCGCCTTGCTGACGCTCTCCCGGATCTAGCCGAGTTTCGGGTGTTAAGGTCGGTGATTTTTGCCTCGCTAGTTTTCAGGAATGAGGCCATCTTTTTCTCGAAGCTGTCTGCCTCTTCCGGGTTCTGCTCCCTGTACTCGGCCTGCATATCGTGAAAGTCCCGGGGTGCGCGTGTCTCGCGTGTTACGCTCCTGTATTCTTTCGGCGGGCGGCCGTTTGTGTCCTGCTGCTGGCCGGTAAATGTCCTTTGCGGGCGCGGAGGTCTTGACGGCCTTTCGGGAGGCTCCTGCATCTGCTTCAGCGACAAATCTATGCGGCCCTTCTCATCTATGCGGATGACTTTGGCCTGTATCCTGTCCTGCACTTTGAGAACAGTATTTATGTCTTTCACGAACGAATACGACAGCTCCGAAATGTGAATCATTCCTTTTCTGCCCGTTTTCGCTATTCTCACAAACGCCCCGTAAGGCATAAGCTGCTCAACGGTGCATTCAACAATTTCTCCGACTTCAACTCCGGCTGATGTTGCGACAATATTAGCCTCGGCCATGTGAAACTCTTACTCCCCTGAAATAGATTTTGTTACTCCCAGCGCCATTCGGGTTTTCCGCCCAAGCCAAGACGGCGAATCAGATATACATATTTCGCTTTAAGCTGGCGGCTTCCCGGCTTGTACCAGACTAAGAGAGTCCCGCGCTGTTTGTTTAACGCTAATTTTAACACGGAGCCTTCAACAATTGGCCCGTAACACGCTAATACTGCCTCATTCCGCAAAGAGTCAGGGCGTTTCTTCATGTACTTCAGGACATTCCGCAGCTCTATCGGGAGTGCCTGAACCTGTTTCAGGAGCGTCCATGTCTTGGGCTTTTTCGCGAGCTGGAATCGGTGAGTCTTGATGTCTTCCTTCACGTAGCGTTTTATGCGGTAATTCTGGGAACGCGCTTTTTTCCCGGCAAGTTTCACGTTCACTGCTGACGGTCTCATCTTCTCCGAAAGTCCGTCAATATCATACGGCTTTGACGCTGTACAGGAAATTTCCGGCTTAACGCTGACTGTCTCAATACGCTTCTTTATGCTAACAGTTTTCGGAGGCTCTATGCTGAAATCGTCAACCCTGTAAACGTCAACCCGCCTCGAAATTCTCCGCGCAAGGAAATCACGAATGCCCATATTTAGCCCCGGCCTGTGGCAAGGAAGCTCAACGCCTTCTCAAGCCTCGTGAACGGCTCTAATATGTCCATAGTCCCGGCCGCCTCTGTCAGTATCGCGCCTGCCTGCTGTACTTCCTCCGGCCTAATCCCCGCGGGAAATTCTGCCCTGAATGGTGCGCCGTTTGTGTTCGCCTGAATCAGGAACACTCCCGGGTCTGCTGTCGTCTCAATATGCCCGGCAGCATCAAGCGGTACATGCGGGGACTCCTCAAGAAGCACGGACTTTATACGGCTGTAATCCCTCAGCGGGGCGAGTATGTCTGTGTCCTGGCATATCCATAGCTGCGGGTCAGTCTCAACAGAGTCCAAGAGGCTCTCAAGTATGAGCTTTTCTTTCGCGTATTTCCCGAACGACTCGCCGTAAAGTATTCTCGACAATTGATCTGGTCTAAGAGGGTCAGTCCTCACAAAGTCAACGGGAAATCCCTTCATGTCCGTAACAAGAACCGCGCCCCGTATGAGCGAGTCGCCCCCGTCAATGATAATATAGCCCATAGCGTTATTTGCCATATGAACAGCTCCCTGTCATTTCAGTATCACAGCCCCGTACAGAGCGCGCACGGCGGCTTCATAATCTTCATCGTACACTCCGATTATAATATTGAGGTCATCGCTTCCCTGCTCTATCATACGCACTTTTATTCCTGCGGCGGCTATTGCGTTGAATATCTTTGCGAATATCCCCTTCACCGTTCCCATTCCTTTGCCTACTACGGTAATCAGGGATAAATTTTTCTCAACGGTAATATTTTCAGGCTTTATAGCGTCCTTCAGTGCCTGCAAAATTTCCGCCCGTTTCAGGTCAAACAGGGGATTTTTGACGACAATGGAGAAGCGGTATATTCCTGACATGTAATGTTCGCAGGATATATTTCTCTCGGTGAATATCCCGAAAACTTTCTGCCCGATTCCCGTGAGCCTGTTTAGGCCGAATTTCTGTATATGGATTATTCGGTAATTTCTTTTTCCGGCAATGCAGGCGGCGACTCCTCGCCTTGAGTCCTCCGGGAGGTCTGCTGTTACTGATGTCCCCTCGTCGTCTATGTCGTTTATGTTGCGGACTCTCAATGGGATTCCGATGTCCTGCATAAGAAGTATAACGTCCTCGTGGAAGATATTTATTCCCATGTACGTGAGCTGCTTTAGTTCCTCGTATGTTATCTGACGTATGACTTCAGGATTGTCGACTATTCCGGGATCTGCGCTGTAAATTTTCGTTGTCTCGCTCCATTTTTCGCACAGCGTAGCGTTCACGGCTCTTGCGACAATGGCGGCGGTTATGTCAGCTCCTCCGCGGGGGAATAATTTTATCGCGTTTGTTCCTGCTGACCCGTAAAAGCCGGGGATTACCGCGTGTTCAGTCTCAGCGAAAATTTTGGTGGCCGCCTCGAATGTCTTTTCACGGTCTAAAGCTCCGTCCCTGCCGAAAAATATAAAGTCAGCCGCGTCGATAAACTTCCAGCCGATATACTCAGCGAAAATTTTTGCCATGATATATTCGCCCCGGCTCACTACGTAATCATTTCCGCGCCCGAAAAATAAATTCTTCTTCAGGTTCATGATTTCCGCGTCAATATATGCGTTTACGCCGATACCCCTTGCAATATCGCTGAACCTGTCGCGGATTTGCGTCATCATCTCGTCAAAATTCTCGCGGTTAGTATAGCGGGCATTCATGATAAATAGCATGTCGGTAACTTTCATGTCCTCGCGTGAAACAGCTCCGGGTGCTGAGACAATGACATACTTCCGCTCAGGCTGGGACATCACAATTTGGGCAGTCTTCTTTATCATGTCAGGAGTCGAGAATGCCGCGCTCCCGAATTTTGACACAATTACATCGCTCATGACACTTCACTTCCTTTGCTGTGTTTCTGTGGGAAAAATCATCATAATTATAATCTCTTGAGGGCATAAAAATACCCCCTATATTTCAGGGGGCTTTGTGATTCTTACTGTATCATTGTGCTGTATAACGCCCTTATTGACTTTTCATAGTCGGAATCGTCAACGCCTATTATGATATTCAGCTCGTCAGATCCCTGATCTATCATGCGGATGTTGACTCCCGCGTCAGCAAGTGCCGTGAAAACTTTCGCCGCTGTACCCTTTGCGCTTATCATTCCCTCGCCGACAACAGCAATCACCGCTAAATTCTTCTCGATTGTGATAAAGTCCGGGGCTAACTCGTTCTTTATCTCGCGTAGAATCTCCTCCCGTTTCGCGTCAAATGCCGAGGAGCTTACCACAACCGAAATTGTGTCAATACCTGTCGGGCAATGCTCAAAGGGTACACCGCTGCGGGCGAAAATGTATAACAGCCTCGCGCCGAATCCTGTCTGACCGTTCATTTGTGATTTCTCGACTCTAATGCTCGTGAATCCCTTGCGCCCCGCGATTCCTGTTACGGGATTTCGCTTTACGTCATGAGGGACTGAGGCGGAAATGAGAGTCCCTGCGTCCGAGGGTGAATTTGTGTTGCGAATGTTGACGGGGATACCTGCCTTCCTCACCGGGAAAACGGCATCCTCATGGAGAACGCTCGCGCCCATGTATGACAGCTCGCGGAGTTCGGTGTACGTGATATGCTCTATCGGCTTGGGACTGTCGACTATTCGCGGGTCTGCCGACAACATGCCGGATACGTCCGTCCAATTCTCGTAGACATCAGCATTAACCGAACGGGCGACTATTGAGCCGGTGATGTCGCTTCCTCCGCGTGAGAATGTCTTGATTGTCCCGTCAGGAAGTGAGCCGTAAAAGCCGGGGATTACTGCGTGTTCAAGCCCCTTCAATTTTTCGCCGAGAGCGTTATATGTTCTGTCGCCGTCAAAGATTCCGGCCTCGTCAAAAAACACAGCCTCCGCCGCGTCAACAAACGGCCATCCGAGAAACTCAGCTATGATTTTCGCGTTGAGGTATTCGCCCCGGCTCGCAAGGTAATCCGCAGGGGGATATTTCCTGAGTGCGTATTCTATCGTCTCAATTTCCTCTGATATGTCGAACGTTATACCCAAGTCCGAAATTATGTCGGAATAACGCGCCTTTATTTTCGCCAGTGTGCCGGAATACTCATCGCCCTTCGCGAACTCTGAATAGCAGCTGTAAAGCAAATCTGTAACCTTTATGTCGTCCGGGAATCTTTTGCCCGGTGCTGAAGCTACGATATATTTCCGTTCGGGATTAGCCCTGATGATGTCAGCGGCCTTGCGAATCTGTGAAGCGTCCGCAAGTGATGTGCCGCCGAATTTCGCCGTGATTACTCTCAATTGTTGCTGCCTCCTGTCTTGTTATAGTTGTATGCTGACATTGAATGCATAGCCGAGGCCGTTATGATTGCGTCAGGCAAAGGGAGAAATTTATCGGAATGGAGCGGATATTCACACCCCGCGCCGATATGGTAGAAGCACCCTGTACGCGCAAGAATATAGCTCCCGAAATCCTCGCTGATGAAAAGCGGCTTGCTGATGATGTCGACTCTTTCACCGCCGAAAGTCTCACGCGCTGAACGTTCGCATAGGGCTGTGAGTTTGTCGTTGTCGTTGACGACTCCCACGCATGAGTCTGTAATGACACATTCAGATTTCGCGCCGAATCTCCCGGCAACGTCAGCGCAGACCGTCTCAAGCTCTCTGCACATGGCCGAACGTTTATCGAGTCCGTATGTCCGTATAATTCCGGCTAACTCTGCTTTTCCCGCGAGAATGTTATTCGCCGTCCCTGCGTGAAATTTCCCGACACTGACGACTCCGCCCGGTATGCGTAAAATTTCCGGGACAATGTGCGAGGCCGCCTCTATGCTGTCTATGCCTTTGTCCCTCTGCGCGCCGTGAGCGGATTTGCCGATGACCGTCAATTTCCACGTAGCCGAAGCCGCGTAGAAATCCCCGTACTTTATGCCGACATGCCCCGCAGGTAATGCCGGGTCAACATGGCACCCGAAAACCGCCGACACGCCGTCAAGACATCCCGCGTCAATCATGCGTTTTGCTCCGCCGTCGCCTTCCTCGTTCGGCTGGAATATGAATGTTACAGTGCCGGGAAGCTCGTCCCTGTGAGACTGTAGAATCATTGCCGCGCCTAATGCCCCCGTGATGTGTACGTCATGGCCGCAGGCGTGCATCATTCCGGGATTCTGAGACGCGAAATCGCACCCGGTGGCCTCCGTAACGGGCAATGCGTCAATGTCCGACCTTACAGCGCAGTGTTCACCCGGCAATTTCCCGTCAACCCTCGCAATGATTCCAGTGTTGATGGCTCGTCTGTGAGGTATTCCGGCCATGTCTAAATAGTGTTCGATTAGGTCAGCGGTGTGAAATTCATTGTCGCCGATTTCGGGAATACGGTGAAATTCTTTGCGTATTTCCGTGAGTCTGCCCCGGAGTTTTTCCGCCTCAGAAAGAAAATTTATTCCCATCGTCAAATCTTCCTCAATGACTCCTGAAGGGCTGTTTTCTGTGTCGTACTGCTGTCCTTGTCCTTTATGACTCTCGCAGGACATCCCGCTACGACTTTTCCGGGGGGGACATCCTCAATCACGACAGCACCCGCAGCGACTACAGAGCCTTCACCGATTCTTACGCCCTCAATGACGACAGCATTAGCCCCGACAAGAACATTATCCTCAACGACTACGGGCTTTGCGCTTGCAGGCTCAATCACTCCCGCCAAGACTGCCCCCGCGCCTATGTGGCAGTTTTTGCCGACAGTGGCACGGCCTCCGAGTACGGCGTTCATGTCTATCATTGTCCCCTCGCCGACAACAGCCCCGATATTTATCACAGCTCCCATCATGATGACGGAATTTCTGCCGATTGTCGCATTTTCGCGGATTATCGCGCCCGGCTCGATTCGTGCGGGAATGTCTTTGAGGTCAAGAAGGGGGATTGCGCTGTTCCGTGATGAGTTCTCGATGACAATATCAGCGATTGAGTCGCGGTTTGACTCTATTACGGGCTGAAGCTCTGACCAGTCGCCGAATATGATTTTGTCGGAAGCACCGAAAATTTTTGCGTTTGTCCCGCTGAAGTCTACCGGGGATTTTTCCCGGAGATATATTTTCACGGGTGTAACTTTCTTTGCGTCTGCTATGTATCTGATTATCTCTTGAGCGTCCATGAGATTACCCCGCTATGAAGTCCTGCATTCCGTAGAGGCCGGGAGCTTTCGTGATGAGCCATTTTGCCGCGGCTAATGCTCCGTTCGCGAACAGTGCGCGGTTCTTTGCGTCATGCCGTATCGTTATCGTTTCGAGTCCGTTGGAGAAAATTATCTCGTGAGTCCCGACTTCTGACCCGTAGCGCAGTGAGTGAATGCCGATCTCATTCGGAGACCTTTTGCCGTTCTCGTGCCGTCCGATATTGAGAGTCATGGCCGGGTTGCCCTCCTGACCCCCCTTTTTGTGGTTACCCCCCTCCGTGAACGGTGTCCCCCCTAATTTAGAGGGGATTAAGGGGGGTCTTGCTTCCTGTAACCTTTTCGCGAGCATTAACGCCGTGCCGCTGGGAACGTCCAATTTCTGATTGTGGTGAGCCTCTATCATCTCTATGTCGCAGTCCCCGAAAAGTTTTGCGACTCTCTCGGCAATGTCAGCAACAAGAGCAACGCCCACCGACATATTCGGGGAAATGAACACGGGAATTTTCGCGGCGGCCTCGCGGATTAATGTCATCTCGTAGGGTGTCTGCCCTGTTGACGCGATGAGGACGGGCAAATTTCTTTTGACGCAGTAAGATGTTACGGCCTGAGTCGCGGCGTGATTGCTGAAGTCTATAACGCAGTCAGCTTCCCCGGCGAAGTCATCAAGCGCGTGATACTTCCCGTTCCCGGTCTGAAATGCCACGTCAACAAGTGCTGAAATATTTTCCTGCCCGGCCATGTCAGCGAGGATATGTCCCATTTTCCCCCCTGCGCCGTTAATGATAATCTTCATGGCCTAAATCAACCCCTGCTCTTTCATGAGGGCAAATAATTTTTCCCGGTGAGCTTTCTCCATCGGTACAAGGGGCAGCCTCAAATAGTCCTCGCAGAATCCCATAGCATTCATTGCAGCTTTGACGGGAATCGGGTTTGTCTCACAGAAAAGCGCGTTGATTAACGGCAAGTACCTGCACTGCAATTCCGCAGCTCCCTTCACATCGCCGGCAAAAAATTTCTCGCATATCTCCATTGTCTGACGCGGCGCGGGGTTCGACAGCACGGAAATTACGCCCTGCCCGCCCATAGAAAGAATCGGCACAATCTGATCATCATTGCCCGAATAAATATCCATTCTGTTGCCGATGAGCTGGGCTGTGTGTACGATTTTGCTGATGTTGGAATTTGCTTCCTTTATGCCGTTGATTTTCGGGTGCCACGATAATTTTTCGTAGGTCTCCGGCTCTATGTTGATTCCTGTGCGTGAAGGGACATTGTAGAGGATTACGGGCTTGCTTGAAGCGTCTGCTATTGTCTCGTACATTTTGACGAGTCCGCCCTGTGTCGTTTTGTTGTAGTAGGGAGTAACGAGAAGGAGAGCGTCCGCCCCGGCATCGCAGCAATATTTCGAGAGCTGTACGGCGTAACGGGTATCATTTGAGCCAGTCGCGGCAATCATTACGCACCTTCCCGCGATTCTTTTCACGGCGAAATCAACAACAGCTTTGTGTTCTGCGTCATCGAGGGTTGAGCCTTCTCCCGTTGTCCCGGCTATAACAAGGGCGTTGATCCCCTGTTCGCACTGCCAGTCAATGACTTTGGCGAATGAGTCATAATCGACTCCGTTCGCGTTCATAGGGGTGATAAGTGCCGTAGCGACTCCCCTGAAAATCGGCTTGTCAGTCATAAAACAATCATCCTTTCACTAATTAATGCCACAAAAAAACCGCTCACCTTAGAGAAAATGAGCGGCTGATTTTATGCGGGTATGTACAAATCTCCGTCATTCTCTAAGGCAAGACAGCACAATTACGTTTTATCTTGAGGAATGACGCGCAGGAAGACACAAATACATTGAGGCGTGAAAAATTCTGCGACATGGATTTATGCTCCCTTCTGAAATTTTCGGAATATTTGCTGGAAATTCTAAACGTCAAAATTTATTCTGTCAACAAAAACAGCCGTCCCCGATAATAATTTGACACCGCAAACTTTGCATGTTTTAATTATCTAACAATCTATATTATCAGCAGGGAGATGTTTTTTCATGAAACGTGCAGGAATTTCACTGTTTTTGCTGGTTCTCATAGTCTCATTGAGTCCGGGAGTCAGTTACGGCGCGGAAGGCTATGTGTACGCAACTACAAACATGACCTGGGCGGAGTTCTACGCGGGCGAAACGGGCGAAACGTCAGCGGATTTGCTTTCGGCGGGTCTTGACGCAATCAGCACACCGACAACGCACGGCCTTGCGAGATTTCCGCTTCTCATGGGTGAGTCCGGCGACAATGGCACAACGATTACCGGGCTTAAAGCTGTTCAGGTGAGAATGACTCAGGACGTTTACGACTCACTTTCGGACAATTCCCGGTACACCGTAAGCACATCAGAGTTTGACGAGTATAAAGACGTGAACGCGGACGGCTCATTCGGGGCAATGGTCAGCACTTCAGCAGACGCAACAGCACTGGGCGCAAGCGTGAGTCTCACTACAGGCTCAAGCGCAAGATGGGGGCATTACGTCTTCAGCGTTTCGAGCGCGGATATACCCATAGGGAGCGCAAATAGGTACTGCGATTACTATTTAGGCGCACTGCTTGAGACTTCTGACGGCAAAATCTACGGCATGAGGCACAACAATAATTTATGGTTCAACGCCAAAGACCTCGCAATATCGACAGCAGAATTTGTTGAGGTTCACGGAGTCTCACGGAGCTATGAATACACGTCCGACATGGAAGGCAAGACCATCACGAAAATAACATACATGCTAAAGAATCTTCCGGACGAAATAATAAGCTGTGATGTATTTCTCAAGCTCAAGACTTCCGCGAGCGTTTACCCTGTGTATGAGGACGGCTATTACGCTGTCATGGCCGTGGAGAATGTAGAAATCCCGTTAGCGTTCAGCAATGTCCCTTCAAGCGCGGATTACAGTCTTTCGGGCGTAACGTTCGGGACAGGCCGAGGACGCAGAGCCGTAACAGGCTGTACAATTTCGGATGATGATGTTCTCACGATAGCCGGAACTGTCAGCGAAGGAACGTACACAGCGACTTTCAGCACGGAGACTTACGCGGATATTTCGGCGACAATAAGAGTCTTCACGGCAGACGCGACCGCAAAAGTTATCTCAGCCGACAAAAACGACGCGGGGCTTATGTTCCTTCTTACCCCCGCAGGAGTCAGCGATGCAACGGACGCTGTATTGACCGCTCAAAATTTCGTGAACGCCACAGATTACACGGCCATTGCGGACAACTCGACAGCAGTTTTCACGGGAGGAGCGAATCAGATTGCGGACTCTGGATTCTCGCTTGATGTCAGACTTTCGGGCGTTCCTTCAGGCAAACGCGGCATACTGGGATTCAGCAAGGGACTACAGATTACCCCGGCTAAAATCGGAGCTAATGATTTCTCGGCCATGTCAGCGAAAATTCTCGCGCTCCCTGATGTCGCTTACGGCTGGCGAGTCCCGACAGAATCACAGCTCCGTGATATGGGATTGATTGTTGTCGGGATTTATCCTGACGGAGTATCACGCGACATTACCGGGTACATCTCAAGCGGGATCAGAGCCGATGACGGAGCAATCACTTTCACATACGGCACTGTTCTTATTGACCGGGAATTTTTAGCGGCACCGGGCGAGGAAGGGAAAGTGTACGAGCTTTCGGAAGAGGGAGAAGGCACAATGAGCGACGGAGCTTTTGACGGCCGACTCTCTGCGACATGGTACGTCAGGACACCGGGCGGGGCTTCCGGCGGAGACGGTACAGACTCACAGGACATCACACCGACTCCCGCGTCAGACGACACAAGACCGACTCCAGGCACTGACTCAGGCGATAGGACTCCAGGCGCAGGCTCAAGCACAGTAACACCCATAAAGCCCGCAATACCTCTCACGGACTCAAAGAAGGCCGATATTACTCAGGCACTTTCGAGGCTGTCAGCGAAAGTTTCAGGCTCAACAGAAGTCAGCGAGCTTCCGTCAACCGCCATAAAGGGGACTCAGACAGTAACAAGCTCAGACACTGCGGTGTACCTTCCTGTTATCGAGGTCAGCGAGTCAAAAGTCTACGTTTTCGGCGTGTCATTGGACAAATTCGCGGCAGGCTCTCCGATTTACTGGCACTCAAACGCACAGGACATAACAACGGGTGAATTTCTTGACGCGGCAGACGAACAAGAAGCCGTGATTTTCATGAATGACTCCGGCGCGGAAGTGAATACAGTACCCGTAAACAAACATGTGAATGTAGCGGCGTATTTCGAGACAGGCAGGACATATTACCCGGCAATCACAACGGAATCACAGGCCGAAACAGTGATAGGAGTCGGGAGTACTTCAGGCGGGTGCAGTGCGGGAGTCTCAGCAGCAATAATTCTCGGACTCGCATTCATTCTCACACACCGAAAACGCTAAAGGCTCTTCATTTTACACGCAGAATTTCGTGAAAAGACTCTCTGTAATATGACGGGGAGTCTTTTTTTCTGCTATACTCACAAATCATCACACACATTTATCATGAAAGGAACGATTCACTAATACATGCTTCAGGCAATAAATCCCTTCCTCGTTACCGGCCTGCTTTTATTCTTGAGCCTCGTTGCGGGCGCGCTCTCTGAGAAAATAAAAGTCCCTGCCCTGATATTGTTTCTCGGCATCGGAATGCTTGCAGGTGTTGACGGCCCGGGAGGACTCAATTTTTCCGACGCAAACGCCGCCAACAGTGTCGGCACATTCGCATTGGCCTTCATACTTTTTGCGGGCGGATTCCAGACGAAATGGAGCGACATTAAGCCCGTTGTGACTCAGGGCGTAGTTCTGTCGACTCTCGGAGTCCTTCTTACGGCTGTAGTGATGGCGATACCGATAGCATTTCTGCCTATGTTCACGTACAAGGACGCATTCTTACTCGGCGCGATAGTCTCATCGACAGACGCGGCGGCGGTGTTCTCGATACTGAGGACTCAGAAAGTCGGAGTGCGCGGAGCATTGAAGCCCCTGCTAGAGTTTGAGTCGGGAAGCAATGACCCTATGGCGGTTTTCCTGACGATTACGGCAATGACGTGGCTGACTTCTCCCGATGTGCCTGTTGACGAGCTTGCGATTCAGTTTGTGGTTCAGATGACGGCGGGCGGTGCAATGGGCTACATCATGGGTCGTTTCTCGTGCTGGGCAATCAAACGCCTTCAGGTGTCGAACGAGGCACTTTACCCGGTGTGGGGGATTTCTGTCGTCATGGCTACATTCGGGATTACAGAGACAGTTTACGGCAACGGATATTTAGCGGTCTACGTCTGCGGGATAGTCATGGGCGGCGGGGATTTCCTGTACAAGTACAGTCTTCAGAGATTTCATGACGGTTTCGCGTGGCTCATGCAGATTATAATGTTCTTGGTACTGGGACTGCTTGTTACCCCGTCTGAGGTCGTGAATTTCTCCGTCATGAGCATGGGATTCCTGATTTCATTCTGCCTAATGTTTGTGGCGCGTCCTGTTGCAGTGTTTGCCGGGACGATATTCAGCCGCTTCAACTGGCGGGAAAAATTGTTCATCTCATGGACGGGACTCCGCGGCGCAGTGCCTATCATCCTAGCCACGTATCCTTTGACGGCGGGACATCCTCAAGCAAGATACATGTTCAACGTTATATTTTTCGTTGTGCTTACGTCAGTTATGATACAGGGGAAGACTCTTGCGTGGTTCGCAAAATTCCTCAAGATTGACGAGGCTGTGAGGGAGGCTAAGAATTGGACGCTTAATTTTGACATTACGCCGGCTTCCGGGACTGATGAAACATATGAAGTTGACCTTCCTGAAGACGCTGCCGCAATCGGGACGGCGGTGAAAGATCTGCGCTTCCCTGACGGAGTAACAATTCTCCTAATCAACCGCGGCGACAAGTACATGATACCCAAGGGGGGGACGGTGCTTGAGCATGATGACACGCTATTATTGTTCGGGGACAGGGCGAAACTTCCCGGAGTCGTAAGCAGGCTCACACAGCGGGCGGAAAACGACGGCCAAGACTCTTGATTTTGCGCGTTAGTGCTGTAATATTCTGCATGGACACGGAAAAATTTTGCACATTCAGGAGATAATCTTACCCATGACAAAAGAAGATGCTGTAAAATTTATCATTGATTTGTTCACGTTGCGTACGGTATGGATAGACAGGGGCGGCGGAAAATGGGCGGTAAAGAAACGCTTTCACCCGTTATTGCGCTCGGCGTTCTGGGTGCTTGCTGTTATAGTCTGCGCGGGGATATATTCAGGTTTCAACAGCCCGAAAAACTCCGAGGCCGTAGAAGATTCTATGCCTATGACTGTCGCGACTCTCCCTGACCCTGAAGAGGCTTTCACCCCTCCTCCCGTGAGGCGCGAAACAGTGATACCCCTGAAAGCCTCAAAGCGCGGTGAAATCGTCCTGCCGTCAGAAAAGAACCCCGAAACCGACAGAATCATAGCCCCGTCAGCAAACCTGAAGCCGGAAATCACCCCTTCCCCCGAATTACCGTCAGCACCGCTCACGAAAGCCACAGGGCCGGGGAAATATAGTGTTGACGTGAACAAGTCAGCATACACGCTCACGCTATACAGGGACGGCGAGCCGGTGAAGGTATACCCTATAGCGGTCGGCAAGAACCCCGGCGACAAGCAGAGGATTGGCGACCACAGGACTCCCACAGGAAATTTCCGGGTAGTCTCAATCGAAAACGCTTCAGGATGGAGTCATGATTTCCGCGACGGCAAAGGGAAAATCAAAGGTGCTTACGGCCCGTGGTTTATCCGTCTTGACGCAAAGGGCTGGAAGGGGATCGGCATTCACGGAACGCATGACCCTGACTCGCGGGGGACTATGGCGACTGAGGGATGTATACGACTCAGCAATGAGGACATCGCCGAGCTTAAACAGTACGCCTACAGGAACATGCCCGTAACAATCCGGGAAAACTAGAGGGGGAATAATATTCATGCTCAAATGCGGGATAATCGGCCTTCCTTTGTCGGGAAAATCGACCGTCTTCAACGTAATCACACGCGCCGGGGCTGAGGTCAAGCCGTATGCGTCCGGGAAAACTGAGCCTAACCGGGCATTAGTGAATGTGCCGGACGAACGTTTTGACAGGCTCGTGGAAATCTTCAAGCCAAAGAGCGAGAAGCCTGCGGATGTTGAATTTGTTGACCTTGCCGGGCTGTCGAAAGACGCGGGAAAAGGCGCGGGGCTGGGAAATTCGTTCCTTTCGTTTGTGTCGGAGTCAGACGCATTATTGCATGTTGTGCGCGTATTCAGGAATGACTCAGTTCCTCACCCGGAGAATAATATTGACCCTCTCCGGGATTTTCGCATTGTCGAGGCCGAATTGATTTATCGGGATTTAGGTGTAATCAGCAACCGAATATCACGGCTTGAGGAGAAGAAAGCCAAGAAGAAATTAACGCCTCAGGAGTCAGCCGAGCTTGAATTAGTGCGCGGTCTTGAAGCACACATGCTTGAAGAAAAGCCGTTGAGGGAATATCCGCTTGACGATGAGCAGAAGAGAATGTTATCGGGGTATGCGTTCCTGACGCTGAAGCCTGAGCTTGTCGTCCTGAATCTTGACGACACGCAGACGGGGAACGTGCCGGAAATTTCGCCGCTGATGGCCGAGCTTGAGTCGAAAAACATGAAGGCCGTGAAGGTTTACGGTGCTACGGAAATGGAGCTTGAGCAGTTAGACCCGGAGGACAGAGCCGAATTTATGCGTGATTTGTCGGTTGACGAACCCGGCCGGGACAGGCTAATTCACGAGGCGTATAAATTGCTGGGATTGATTTCGTTCTTCACGTCGGGGGCTGATGAGGTCAGAGCGTGGACGCTGAAGGCCGGAAGCACTGCCGTTGACGCTGCCGGGACGATACATTCAGACCTTGCACGGGGCTTCATTCGGGCGCAGGTTGTGGCCTATGATGATTTCATCGCCAACAATGCCAGCATAGCGCAGTGCCGGGAAAAAGGGGTACTGCGTCTTGAGGGAAAAGAGTACACCGTGAAGGACGGCGACATGATAGAGATACGGTTCAACGTCTGAGACTGTGAGAAAAATTTTGCCCCCGGTTGACATGGCCGGGGGTTTTTTGTTGCTTACACGATGTATTTGTTGAGGACAGGAATATGATTGAGGAGGGCGGAAATTCCGAACGAGATCACGAACACAATCACAGAAATTACAGGGATGGAAATTAACGGGCTGAACGTCAGCGGATTGAGTCCGAATTTCCCGACAAGCCTTATCACAGCGACATGGACAAGATACGCCCCGAATGAGTACCGCGACAATGCCCGGATGATTCGCGAAGGCCAGTTGAATTTTACCCGGAAGAATACGAACACCATCACCGCTTCAAGCATTACATTTACGGTGTGGGAGGCATAAAATTTCCCGAAAGCCCCGCCCGTGAACCGTGAGGCATAAAGAGACACAAACACTGTCGCCGTAAACCCAGCAGTCCCAGCAATGTATATCAGGCGTTCAGCCCTGCGCGAAATATTTACCCTGTTCAGGAAATATCCCAGAAGAAAATACCCCGCAAAGCCTCCGACAAAATGAAGCTGAAAATTTCCGGCGGTGTTGCCCGCAAAATTTCCGAAATGCTCCGAGAACAGCGAGATTATATTGACCGTCTCAGGAACAGCAAACGCGAACAAAAACGAAAGCGCAAGGAAATATTTTGTCAGCGATTCCGACTCCGCAATCTTCTTCACGAACGGAACAATCATATACAGCCCCGCAATCATGTACAGAAACCATAGATGATAATGTCCCTTCAGGAAATGCCCTGCCGCCTTCATGATGTCCCTGTCCTTTATATATCCGTGAACGGCATAAAGTAATGACCAGAACAGAAACGCCGTAAATATCCTGAATATGTACTTGCTGTAAATTTTCCTGACGGGAATATCTTTGCTGAGGAACAGCGCACCGCTTATCATCGTGAAGACTGGCACAGCCCACCGCACTATGCTGTCATAGAAATTCATCGCAGCCCATTCAGCCGTGCGAATATCCGTATCGTACCATTCCCGCGCCGCAACATGAAGTACCATCACCGCAAACGCCCCGAATACCCGCAAAAAGTCAAAATAGTGGCATCTGCTGTCTGCTGTCTGCTGTCTTAATTATCATTAATATGCGCCTCCTCGAAATTTCAAGCGTAATACTCCCGATTTACAGCCCGATGTTGAACAGGTTATCTATCAATTGCTGTTTGAACTGTTCGCCGGGACTCTCTTCCTCCGCACTGGGCGCACCTTCCCCGACAGGCAGCTTGAACCTCATCTTGAACTGTGATGTCTCTTTCTGCTTCTCCTCGTCCCTGTTGAGAATGTCTATCGGCAGGAAGTCCTCTATCGGCTTGGTAACCTTTATGTCCCTCAAATGAGGCTCACTCCATGAATTTGCGATCGTGAAGGAAACGTTCTGAAAGTCTTTCTGCTTCACGCCCATAACCCTGCTCGCCGCGTCCCGCAGTACATTGCGCGCAAGACTCCCGGTCATGTACTGAAACACACCCTTCATTGCACCTAGTAGACGGTCAAGCAGTTTCAGGTCAAAACGTCCGTCGCAGAGCAGCTTCAATCCCTTTCCTGAAAGCCCCATTGACCCGTTAATCATGAAGTACCTGTACAGAGGCTCATCAAATCCTGCCCGCGCCCCTGTCCCAGGATTGAGGAACAAATCTTTTCCGTCCCAGAAAAATGACCCGTTAATCTTCTCGAACGTTATTTTTCCTGTCGGCGTTATGTTCTCAAGCATTTTCACTTTCTGAATACAGCCCGGCCCCGTCGTAAACTGCCCGTCCGCAAAACTCAGCGCAATATATTTCGTTGATGTTCCCTTCATCACAACCTGCCCGCTTGCTGTGCCGACTAACTCACCTTCAGGCATGAATGGCTTTGTGAGCTTCCCGAAATCGACATTTGACGCTTTCACTTCCCCGCGCCATTCGGTTTGGCTGTCTTCCATGTCAACCTCAAACTCTGCACGAATGACTCCTCCGCTGAGAGTCGCACGGCCTGTAGTCATCTGTATCTTGTTCTTGTCCGTGAGGAATTTCACAGGCAGGTTGATGTTGTTGACCGTGATTTTGTCCATCAGTGTTATCTCGTTTGAACGGGCGTTTATGACAATCGGATCTCCGGGCTTTGTGCTTCCGTGAACGTGTGCAACAACTGAGCCTTTCACCATCCCGGCCATTTCCGGCATCTGCGTCTCTATTGCGCTGTCAACGTCCAGCGGCTTTGTGTCGACAGTGTAATATATCCCGTCCGGCTTTATCTGAATGTCAATGTCTGACTCCGGCTTGAAGTTGTTGATACGGGCTTTTCCGTGCATGACAAAATGATTCTCCGCCGGGGATTTCACGCTTAATGCTATGTCGTGAATCTCTGATTTCTGATACAGCACCGGCTTTGTGAGCGCAAGATGTGCTGTAGGCTGTCCGATTGTCCCGGTAACGCCTGCTTTCGCGTCAATAACTCCTTCAACGGGTGCCTTCTGCATAAATTTCTTCAGCAGTGCTTTCAGGTCAAGATTCTTCACGGACGTGTCAATGTTTATCGCGCTGGCCATTATGTCTTTCATGTTCGGGGAAATGTCGCCGAGACCTTTTATTTCAGCACCGTTTACAGTGGCTTCTATGTTCCTGATGTTTACACGCCGTATATTTCCGTCAGCCTCAACAAGCGCGCTTGGTATGTCGGCAAAATCTGTAGCCTTTACGTTCTTGGCCAGAATTTTCGCGGTGATGTTCGACATCTTCATGTTCGTCCCTGCGCTGAGAGTCACGAACCCCGCAGAAGCAATATCCCCGGCCTTTATGCTGTCGCCTGTAACACTGGCTGTAATGGCCGCATTGCTGAGACCGCCGCGGATTCTGGCGGAGCCTTTCACCGTTCCTGACACGGGCATGGAATTGTCCTGCAGCTTTAACGCCGTCATGAGTGTGTCTATGTTTATGCCTGAAGTTGACGCTGTGAGGTCAAGCAGGGGATTGTTCATGTTCTTGATGTTCACCGTGCCTTTAGCGGTTACGTTCCCGCCCGGAAGTGAGGCATTCGCGCCGGAAATGTTCAGGACTCCCCCGCGCAGTGTCATGGGTATGTCAGCATCGCCGAATTTCATTCCCTGATAGCCTGCGTCCCTTGCCGAGACTGCAGCATTTGCTGTGATTGCGTTTACGTCCGTGAACTTCCCGGAAGCGTCCGCCCTGAATGAATATCTGCCCGCAACATCTTTCAGCCCCGGAAATGATTTCAGCTCAAGATTCTGAATGTCAGCGTCTGCCCTGAAGGTGGAGTCATTGAGATTGGCAGAGGCATTAAGAGTCGCTGACCCGTTCGGGAGTGCGGCGTGTGCGCTGTTGACGGTGAGAATGTTGCCGCGGAATGTTACGGGGATTTCTGCGTTGCCGATGTTTACACCGTTGTAGCTCGCGTTACTGGCCGTGAGGAGTCCGCCTGCTGTTATTGTCCTTGTGTCGTTAAAATTGCCGGAAGCGTCTGCGTTAAGTGAGTACGTCCCCTTCAACTGTTTCAGCTGCGGAATGAATCGCAGGTCTAAATTTTTCGCGTCAGCATTTGCGGTGAATCGGCCTGTGATGATGTCGGCTTCTGCATTGAGACTCGCGGAGCTTCCCGGAAAGCGTATGCTTGCGCCGCTGACCTTCACGACTCCATGCGAGAATGTTATAGGGATGTCGGCATTACCGCGCCTAATGTCGGAATACCCTGCATTGCGCGCCGTGAGATTCGCATTGGCCGTGATTGTCCGAATGTCGTTGAAGTTCCCGCCCGCGTCAGCCTTCAGTGAATACGCACCCGCAACACCTCTCAGCATGGGAATGTGTCCCGGCTCTATGTTGTTCGCGTCAGCCCTCGCCGAAAATTTCCCGGTGTTAATGTCAGCGTCAGCCCTCGCGGTGATTCGCCCCCGTCCTAAATTTGCGGTGAAGTCATGTATTTTCGCTGTCCCGTTCTGAATGTCGTAGCCTGCCTCAGCGTTAAGCCCCGTGAGAATTACGCCGAATGCCCCGGCTCTGTCTGATGTGATTTTCGCGTTGACGTTGAGCGACTCGGAGATTTCAGCGCGGGCCGTGATTTTGCCGACAGGATTCTCGATGAGGCCGGAAATCTGCGGGATTGCCTTCACGAGAGAGGGAATATCAAGATTCACGATTGACATAACGAGTCCTTCCGGCTTAATGTCGCCGTGTGAGTCTGTTACTGCTCCTCCCCGTGCGAAAACTTTTCCCCCGAACATTTTTCCCCCTAGTGATATGTGAGGCATTTTTCCGGGCGTTAGCTTTATGTCGGCTGTGAGGTTCTCCGCTGTCTTTATGCCCATTGCCGAGACTGACGGGAAACTTGCTTTGAGGCTTGCCCGCGTCCGATTGAATATCATCGTCATAACGTCATCAGTAAATTCTGTGTCTGCGTAAAATTTCACGTTCCCCCCGTCGCCGATAACGTTAGCTTCAGGCGCGAACATTGTCCCAATTTCGGTTAGTGATATATTTCTGCCCTCGCCCTTTGCGGTGAACTTCATGCGCTCAATGTCCCCTGAAACGCTCAGGGAGAGTCCTGCGGCCTTTGTGCTGAATGTCGCATTATCGAGCATGAAAATTTTTGTGCCGTCCCACGAAAAAGGAAGGCGGAAATTCAGCGGAATGTTCATGACCTCAGCGCGGGGCATTGAGATTACTCCTTCTGCCGAAATTGCGCCGTCATTGTCCTTTGCGGAAATTTTTGCGTCAATCCTGCCGGTTATGTTCATGTCGGGGGAAATGAGATTCGCGAAATCCTCAAGCTGTATTGCGGAGAGGAATAATTTTGCGTCAACGGGCTGAATTTTCCCGGTGATTTTGCCCGTACCCTTCTCGCCAATATTGATGAGGGAGGAAAGTATTTCGGCTGACGGGAGATTTATATCGGCCTCCGCTTTGAGGGGAAGAACGCTGTACTGTGATGATAGCATCGCGTCAAGTATGAATTTCCCGGCCTCGTTGAGCGTGAGAGAGTCCAGCGTCAAATCAGCATAGGGACTCCCGAAAAATATATCCCTCACGGAAATATTTGCGGGGTTCAATTTGAGGGTGAAAGGTTCTGCGATAGGTTCGGGCTTGTCCTCTGATGATGGCGGAAACACTGAGGCAATCTTCATCACCTTGTCGAGGTCTGTGCTTAGGCCGTGAACGTTCAGCGACTTGATGAAGGGGATACCGTCCATTCCTGAGAGGACTAAATCCCAGTCCGGGCTGACTGAAGCATGACGCAACACCGCGAGAGTCTCATCGCCGGAAGTGATTCGGAGTCCGTCAAGCGCATAGCCATTCCGCAGAGAGCCGGAGACGTTATCGAGTCGGACTCTCATAGGGTGAAGGAAGAAAGAGCCGCCGCGCTCAAGTATGGGCTTCACGAGCCATGAGCCTGTATCGAACCAGAAAAGAGCCGCCCCGGCCGCAACTGTAATCAATGAAATGTATATGAGATATTTTATGAGTGAACCAAAGAAACGCACGGTAAAATTCACATCCCGAAAAAATTTCATTAATTATATTCTAAAATTTGTGATGTGAACCTCCTGCGACAAAACGCCGCACGATTCTCAAGAAGTTTGACATTAAGCCCTTATTCTTGCAGGCATGTACACTTTGCCCCTACTGCCTAGTCCCAAATGACACAGCACTTACTTTATCATTAACTCGCAAGAAGACTCTCACTTCTTTAAGTGGGAGATGAATTGCGCCGATTAGGATATAATATTTATATGACCGAAGAAGAGAGATTAGCCAAGAATAACCGTATACGTGAACAAGGCAGACTGACCCGTGAAAAACGCAAGCGTCAAATATGCCGAGTGTACCGTATGAAAATAGACATCTCTCACCTAAATGAAGCCCAGAAAACTCACCTGAAGATGCTTTTTGTTGAAGCTAAATGGCTGTACAATGACGCACTGACTTTCACTAATGAACATGATATTAACGACTACGATACAACAACCCATACAGTTCACGGGCTGGATAAAGACAAACAGCCTGTAACCCATGAGCTTGAATATTTAGGCTCACAGATGAAGCAGTCAGTTATTCAGGGCATAAAGTATAGTCTTAAAGGATTAGCCGAGCTAAAGAAACATAATCATACAGTAGGGAGTTTGCGCTACAAGTCAGATTATGAGTCAATCAACCTTCAGCAACACAGAGTAACTTACAGGTTCTATGACCAATGGCACATAGGCATTCAAGGTTTCAAAGAGCCAATTAGAATTAGGGGTGCTAGCCGATTCTGGAATATCCCTGATATAGAGTTTGCTAATGCGAAACTGTTAAATCTTCCTGATGGCTATTATCTAGCAATAACAACATACCAGAATAAGGGAGGTGAGACAAAGAAATATAAGCCTGAGATAGGAATAGACATGGGAATAAAAACGACAATAACGACATCTGAGGGCAAGAAAATCAAAGTACTGATTGAAGAAAGTGAACGAATAAAGAAAAGCCAGCGATTAATAGCTCGGCGGAAAAAGGGTTCAAACAATCGGTACAAAGCGATAAAACTATTATGCAAGGCATATCAGAAGTTATCAAGCCAAAAGAAGGACGCAGCGAATAAAATCGTACATGACCTATTAGAGCATGAACATGTATACATGCAGGATGAAAATATTTCCGGGTGGCATAAAGGCTTGTTCGGAGGGACGGTGCAACACTCAGTATTAGGATTAGTGAAAGCGAAACTGATACACAATGAGCGAGTAACAGTACTGTCATCAAGAGAGCCAACGATGAAATATTGCCCTGTATGCGGAAAACTCAAGAAGAACATAACACTAGCAGACAGGGTATATGAATGCCCCTGCGGATATAGAGAAGACCGAGATGTACATGCGGCGCGAAATATGATATTGCTGAGTAAGAAAAATACCTGTGGGACGCAGGGAAGTTACGCCTTTGGAGAGGACGTAAGACGGAAACAGAAATGTTGCAACGCAGACCTCGTTGAATTAGGAATCCGCCGAATCCGTGAGGGGCGGTAGTTCACGCTGTTCAAAAAATGCAAATGGGGGTAATTACAATTTCACCTGTGAGAAAAGCCGCCTCGCCAAAAACTGAGGACGCTAAGAAAAAAGCAATCGCAAAAAGAGTCAAAGCCGTATTAGAGCCTGAGCCGGAAGAAAATACATCAGACGCAAATTTGTCATCACCGCAAAAGAAAACCCCCGCCCGAAAATCAAAGACCGCAGGAAAATCACCGTCAGCAAAAACCTCAAAGCCCGGCACTAAATCACCGTCAGCAAAAACTACAAAGCCCGGCGCAAAATCACCGTCAGCAAAAACCCAAACGCCCGGCACTAAATCACCGTCAGCAAAAACCCAAACGCCCGGCGCAAAATCATCATCATCAAAGAAAGCTCCTGCAAAAAAATCCCCGGCAAAATCCCCGGCAAAATCCCCGGCTGACAGCAAAATTCTTGTCATCGTTGAGTCCCCGTCAAAAGCCGCTACCCTCTCCAACATGCTCGGAAAAGGCTACATAGTCAGATCCAGCAAGGGACACATGAAGGACTTGCCCAAAAGCCGCATGGCCATCGACATTGAACACGGCTTCACGCCTGAATATATACTCGTGAAGGGAAAAGCTGATCTCAAGAATGAGCTTCTCCGCCTTGCGTCAGCCGCAAAAAGTATCCTCCTTGCCTCAGACCCTGACAGAGAGGGCGAGGCTATAGCGTGGCACTTGGCCGACATTCTCGGAGTGAATCTCGCTGAGAAATGCCGCGTTAGATTCTATGAGATCACAGAGAACGCCGTGAAGCTCGCTGTACAGAACCCGGACTATATTGACCTCAACAAAGTTGACGCACAGCAGGCGCGGAGGGTGCTTGACCGTCTTGTAGGGTACACGCTGAGTCCATTGCTGTGGAAGAAAATACGCTACGGACTTTCGGCGGGGCGTGTTCAGTCTGTCGCGCTGAATCTCATCTGTGAACGCGAGCGGGAAATTCAAGCCTTTATCCCTGACCCCTATTTTGTGATTACGGTGCTTGCGGAAAACGGCGGGAGAAATTACGAGCTTAAACCCTACAAACTTGACGGGAAATCTTTGCTCAAAGGAACGTTGCCGCTTTTAATCGACACTGAAGAGAAAGCGAACGAAATAATATCAGTGATAAGAGCGAACAATATCATTATCACCGATTTCAAGTCAAAGAACAGCTCACACTCTGCCCCGGCTCCTTTCAGGACAAGCACACTTCAGCAGGAGGCATCGCGGAAACTCAGCTTTGTACCGGCGCACACAATGAGGCTCGCGCAGGCACTGTACGAGGGTCTGAACGTTCCCGGGCGGGGGCATATCGGACTCATTACGTACATGAGGACGGACAGCCAGAGGATTTCGGACGAGGCTATAGCGATGTGCAGAGAATATATTTCCGCCAATTACAGCAAAGACTATCTTCCCCCGAAACCGAATACCTACGGAGCTTCAAGCAGGGCAAAAATTCAGGACGCTCACGAGGCAATCCGCCCGACCGATATAACATTAACGCCCGAAAAACTCGCAGGGACTCTCACGGCGGAACAGCTCAAACTTTACACGCTCATATGGAGACGCTTCACCGCAAGCCAGATGACTCCCGCAGTAACAGCAAAATCAACCCTCAAAGCCGAGGCAGGCCGCGTAACTCTCAGGCAGGAAGGGGAGACGTTAATTTTTGACGGATGGAGCGCGTTATGGCCGCTTGACCTGAAGGGCAGTGAGTTGGCGAAAATTGACACGGGCGAAATTCTGACCCTCAGAGACATTCAGAGCGAGAAGAAATACACAAAGCCCCCCGCAAGATATTCCGAGGCCGGATTAATCAAAACGCTTGAGGACAACGGAGTCGGCCGTCCGTCAACATATGCCACGATTGCAGGGACGTTAGAGTCGCGGGGATATATCGAGAAGAACGAGGAGCGGAGATTTTTCCCGACAGGGCTGGGAATGACTGTTGACGAATTTTTAGCGCAGTATTTTAACCGCAAAGACCTATCATCAATCGTTGACGCGGGATTTACTGCACAGATGGAAAAGGAGCTTGACGAGGTTGAAGAGGCCGCAAGGAAATGGCTTGATGTTGTGGGTGAATTTTGGAATGAGTTTTCCGCCACACTGCACGAGGCCGAGGACGCTCCGAAAGTCCCGCTGCCTGAGCCTGAGCCAATCGGGGAAGCCTGCCCGGACTGCGGCCATGACTTAGTGAAGAAGCGCGGAAGGTTCGGTGAATTTATTGCGTGTTCAAATTATCCTGAGTGCAAATATACCCGTCCCATATTGAGCAAAATAGGCGTAACCTGCCCGAAATGCGGCGAGGGTGAAATAGTCAAACGCAAAAGCAAAAAGGGAAGGACGTTTTACGGCTGTTCGCGCTACCCTGAGTGTGATTATGTAGCGTGGAACAAACCCGCCGGGGAAAAATGCCCGGAGTGCGGAGAGGATTTATACGTTAGAGGGTCAACAATATTCTGCGCCAAGTGCAAATACAAGGCCGAGGCTGAGTCGTCAGCAGAGTGAGCGCAAAAAAATTCCCCTCCCGATTCTGTGTCAGGAGGGGCAAAATTATTCTTCCCAGAGTCTTTCGAGCCTGTAGAAATCGCGTCCCTTGTGGCTGAACACATGAACTACTATGTCCCCGCCGTCAAGAAGCCGCCAGTTGAGACTGTGTTCGCCCTCGATCCGGCACTTTCTCCCGGAGCACGTGAGAATCTCCTCGGCTGTCTCAGAAAGAGTCCTCATGTGAGTCTCAGAGTTTCCCGTAACAAGTACAAACGAATCCGCAAGCCCGCCTTTGTCTTTCAGGTCTAACGCTATTATGTTTTCCCCGCTCTTTGCGTCAAGCGCGGATGTTATTTCCTGAATGATATTGTCCATTTCTCTATTTCCTCACCTCACTATAGGATTATTATACACACAGCGAAAAAAATTCCCCCCGGCACAAAACCGAGGGGGGTAATATTTTCTGGAGTCTATTCGGCCTTGTAGTCTTTCGTGAGAACAACTGCGACCTGTTTCGCGTCCTCGTAAGGCTCTGAGAAATCCGTGAACATTTTGCGCTCCTCGTTGACGGTGATTCCCGCGCAAATCATATCAACCTTCCCCGAATTAACCGCCATGAAAAGCGAGTCGAACGGGTACGCGATAATAACAAGCTCTTTGTCTAGTTTACCGGCAATAAGCGCGCACATCTCGATGTCGATTCCAGTATAGCCGTCGCCAACTTTGATGTCATAGGGAGGGAATCCCGACTCAGTTCCGACATACAGCTTACCGCCCTTTGCGCCCTTGTGGAGGTCAATATCTTCCGGCTTTGCGGCTGTAGGGTCTTCCTTGTACTTGAGCATTATTGCCTGAAGTGAGCCGTCTGCTTTGATTTCGGCAAGTGCTTTGTTCACCGCGTCAAGTAATTCTTTGTTACCCTGCTTGAAGCCGATTGCGTACTGCTCAACGGTCAAAGCCTCCGGGAGAATCGTTAGGGTGTCCGGATCATTCTTCACGAACTGAGTCGCGGGTGCCTCGTCCATTATTGCGCCCTGAATTTTTCCGACCTTCAGAGCCTGTATTACGTCGGTGGCTTTCTCGTATGTCGTGAGCTGATCTTTTGCCTTGTCGCCTAACATCTTCTTTGCGATTCCTTCCGCGATTGTCCCGCGCTGAGTGCCGATTTTGATGTTCACGAACTGATCCGGCTTGGAGATGTTGAGGCCGTCAGCAAAAGCGGCTCCGGCTGTGAGTGCCAACACTGCGAGGACTGCTGCAAGTTTCTTCATGATGGTAGTACCTCCGTCATAAAAATTTGCAGAATATTATACAGTATGGCCCGCGCTGAGAATTGTTACGGGATTTGCGGCCTTCATCATAGTTAGGGAGGGTGCAATAACTTTTGATGATGACGCTGACACCTGCACCGCCCCGAAATTTTCCCTGTCTCTGAGGAACGTATAAGCCTCCGTGAGTGTCTCAAGAGTTACGCAGGCAATTACGACACGTGCAGGGCGATTCATGGCCGTTATTCGCGGGAGTATCCCGGACAATTCGCCCCCTGCACCGCCGATAAAGACATGAGTCGGAGCCGGAAGTCCGTCAATCACATCAAGAGCGCGTGAATTATGCACGGTGATATTATGCAGGTGAAACTTTTCGGCGTTCCGTGAAATTAGTCCTGCTGACTTGGGATTATAGTCAACCGCGTGAATCTCGGAGAACGGGAAAATATTGCCCGCCGTAACGCTGATACTTCCTGTGCCTGCGCCGATGTCCCACAAGACAGAATCCCCGCTCATCTCAAGACGCGACAATATCACCGAGCGTACAGACTCATTTGTCATCACTATGTCAGGCTCGCGGAGAAAATCACTGTCCCGCAGGAATAATCTTGCGGGGGTATACGGATTTTTGTTGCGTATGAGGATTATTGACAGCTCCGGGAAATTCTGAACGCTGAAACTCTCAGGACTTCCCCGGAATATTCGCTCGTTGTTCCCGCCGAGACATGAGCCTATGACGACATCAACGCCGGAAATACACGACAGCTTTTCACACGCCCATGAAGGAGAAATATTTTTGTCGCAGAATAATACAGTAACGCGATTCCGTTCGACAGTGTTCAAGAATTTTCCGGCAGAAAGACTCCGGCCATGCCCCGAAATTATCGCAGCATCGTGCCACGTCTCCCCGGCATGAGCGCATATCGCCTGCAATGAGCTTATCCCAGGAAGGACTCTGATATTCTCACCGGGATAACGCCTCTTTATGACAGGAAGAAGGCTGAAGACTCCCGGGTCGCCCGAAACAAGAAGCAGTATTTTCCCCGTCATGCCGTCAATCTCGTGAAAGCTCCTTATGTCGGCAACATTTTTCCCCGCCGGAATCCTGTCAGCAAACCTTGAGTCAGCAAACACCGTATCAGCCTCATTAACCGCTCTCATAACCTCCGCTGTAAACTCGCCGAGTCCCGCGCCCGCAATCACAATTTCACGCATGATTACTCCCTAAAATATTCCCGTCCCCGTCAATGAACACCGCGCTGATTCTCATTGCCCCGTTAATTCTCTCCTCACATTTTCGCGTTACAGCCTCCGCAATATTATTCCACACGCCCGAAAATCCGCACTCCGCAATAATATTCACGGCCTCATTTGTCGTATTGCTGTGATAAATCCGGCGTATAATGTCCTGACTTGCTCCCATTAAAGCCAGGTGAGCGCAGAGAGATTCGAGTCTTCCGTCTGAAACTTTGCTGTGAGTTACGAAATTTCCCGCTGAAACTTTGAGGAGCTTTCCCGGATGACCGCATAAAATCGCGTGAGTGAATCCCAGTTTGGCGGACTCATCTAAGACATGGCCGGGGTAATTTCCGCACTGTATAACGTTCCTTCCTGTTACGTGAAATATTTTGCGCGTGAAAGTCTCCCCTGTCCCAGCAAACGCAATGTATATCTCCCTGAATCCCAATGAATATATCATGCTGAGTTCGAGCGACAGAGAGTCTAATAACGCCTGCTCATTCATGGGCTTTACGATTCCTGTTGTGCCTAAAATGGAGATTCCGCCGACAATGCCGAGCCGGGGATTGAACGTTTTGCGGGCTAACTCTTCTCCGTTTGGGACTGAGACTGTTACGCGGACTGACTTGCGGGGGATAATTTCGCGGACTGCGCGTGAAATCATTTCGCGGGGAACGGGATTTATTGCGGGCTGACCGGGGGGAATCTTGAGACCGGGCAATGTAACAATCCCGACACCTTTCCCGGCCATGAACTGAATATCATTCTCACCGCCGATAATCTCAACGCGGGCTAAAATTTTCACACCGTCTGTAACGTCTGACCTGTCATCGCCTGAGTCTTTCACCGCGCCGGAATAGTCCCCTTCACGAAAGACATTCAGCAGAAATTGACGGCCTTCAAGATTCCTGACAGTTACGGAGTCTGGGTGCGTTCCTGAAGTGAGGAATATTGCTGAGGCTTTAGCGGCTGCTGCGGCGCATGTGCCTGTAGTTACGCCAGTCCGTATAATACTGCGTTGATGATCGCGCAAGCTACAGTAGTTCCGCCCTTGTTGCCGTGAGCGATTATGCGGGGAATGTCCGTGAGTGAGTCGAGCATTCTTTTTGCCTCGATGACGTTCACGAAACCTACAGGGACTCCGACAATGAGCGCGGGATTTGCGAGGCCTTCACGGATTAATTCACAGAGCCGTATTAATGCGGTCGGGGCGTTTCCGACGGCGTAAATTGCTGACGGGTATTCACTCACAGCGCGTTCAATGCTCACGATTGCGCGTGTGATGTTTCGGGAATGGGCTTCTTCTTTCACGTCTGAGTCTGAGACATGGCAGACGATATTCACGCCGTAACGCTTGCTGATTCCTGCTGACAGCATGAGTGTGTCTGTGATTATGGGAGTGCCTCTGCGGATTGCTTCACGGGCGAGATTGACAGCACCGGGGGAAAACGTGAGGGAGTGAAGGAAGTCAAAATCCGCCGTTGCGTGAATGACACGCATAATGACGGGCAAATTTTCCGGGAGAATGTCAGAGTCATCAATGGCACTCTGTATTATTCTCATGCTCTCACGCTCAATTTCAGCGGGATTCAGTATCATGATATTCACTCCTCGCAAGCGCAAATGTCATCCCATTATACACAGTCTTGCACCTCATCAGCACACCGCCTTCACCCGCCGAAAGAACGCACGCTCGCTCGCATACATTATCCGTACCCGTGAATCTCCTTACAGTCTCGGAGGCCGTGAAATTCCCCGCAAGCGCATTCAGCTCTGAGGCCGTAAACGTAACCAGCGGGATATTATGACGCTGTGCAAAAATCTTCATGGCCGGCTCATCTCTCTTTATGTCAATCGTAGCAAGAGCCTTCAGACTGAGCGGACTCACTCCCGCGCCTTTGAGGAAATCAATTGCTGACAACTCAAATTCCGCAGGGCTGACTCCCCTGTTGCACCCCGCGCCAAGTATTAACACTCTCGGACGGAGCATTAATGTTACGGGGAAAGGAACGGGGACATTCTCGCACGTTACAGCGACTCCGACTGACTCGCCCTCAAGAATTTTTGCTGACACTTTCTTGACCGCTCCGGGATTCTCGATGACGCAATCATTTTTCACCGCCCACTCATCAACAGCAGGCAGGTTATTCACGTCAGTAGCGGTTGTGATTACGGGGACAGCGTGAAGGAAGGCCGCAATTTTCCGCGCAAGGTCATTAGCCCCGCCGACATGCCCGGACAATAACGGAATGACGAACTTCCCGCCCTCGTCAGCAACAACGACAGCCGGATCCGTCATCTTGTCCCTGACACAGGAAGCCACAGCCCGCACAGCAATCCCGCAAGCCCCGATGAATATTATTGCCCGCGACTCACGGAACATTTCCCCGGCCCATTCAGTGAGAGAAGAGCCGATGACATTCACGCCCTCACGCGAAAATCTTTCAGGCGCGAAAACTTCACCGCCGAGAAATTCCGCGAGCCTCAGCGCGAGATTTACGCCCCTATGTGTGAAAGCAGTGATAATAGTTCTGTCTTCTGTAATTCCGTTACCCCCCTCCGTGAACGGTGTCCCCACTAATTTAGGGGGGATGTTGAACGCAGTGAGACAGGGGGGTCTGCAATCAAATGGGTGGTCAGAAAGACCGTCTGTATTCATGGGAAAAATTTTTGTCGTAAAGTTTCGACTGTGAGTCCGTGTTGTCGCCGAGAAAATCCCCTGCGAGGATTATTGCTGACTTTGTGACTCCCTCAGCGAGTCCCGGAAGTGTGGCCAGAGTCCCGCGTATGACTCTCTCGTCCGGCCATGAGGCACGATACACCACAGCCGCCGGAGTATCACTGCTGTAGCCGCCCGAAATCAATTCCGCGCATACAGCCTCAAGCATTCCCGCCGACAGAAACACAGCCATTGACGCACCGTGTACCGCAAGAGATTTCAGCCTCTCGGATTCCGGGACAGGAGTCCGCCCTGCATGACGTGTGATTATGAGCGTCTGAGTCTGGCCGGGGATCGTGTACTCTGTTTTGACTGCTGACGATGCCGCAAAAAGCGAGCTTACCCCCGGCACAACCTCAAACGGAATCCCCCTAGCCCGCAATATGTTCATCTGCTCACGTATTGCCCCGAAAATCGCAGGGTCTCCCGAATGCAGCCTCACCGTAATTTTCCCGCTCTCATGGCCGGATATGAGGCAGTCAGAAATTTCTTCAAGCGTCATTGATGAGCTGTCGAAAACCTCGCACCCTTCAGGCGAATATTCAGCGATAATTTCAGGGTTGACGAGCGAACCTGCATATACGATTCTTCCTGCTGACCTGAGAATTTCCGCGCCCCGTACTGTGATTAAGTCAACAGCTCCCGGCCCTGCCCCGATGAAGTAAATCATAGTGTAACGACTCGGAGTCCCAATGACCGCGCAAGCTCTTCACATTCCGGGAACTGGTACATGAGAGTGTCTTTGCTGTGAGAATCGCTTGAGAGTATCACGCTTCCGCCGTGCGATGATATGTACTCTAAAATTCTTGCTGACGGGTACGGAGTCTTCCGCCATCCACGCGAAATAGCCCCGGTGTTAATCTCAAACGGCTTCCCGGTCTCAAGCAGAGAGGCAAGAGCGTCATTGCAGGCCGAAATATAGCGTGGGTTATCCTCGTCAAAAAATTTGTTGGTCTCGTTGAATTTCGTGATTAGGTCAAAATGTCCGATAATGTCAGCATTCGTTTTTCTGACGACATCAGCGGCAAGCGAATAATATTCCTCCGCGAGTTTATACGGGTCATCATTGAGGCGGTGAATCAAGTCCGCAAAAATTTCCGGCGTGTGATCTACCGAAATATATTCCCCGTCAATTTTCACATAATGCACTGAGCCTATAACGTAGTCATAATTCCCTGTAGGCATGTCGGAATAATAATCCTGCTCCGTTCCGCAGAGAATATCAATTTGGCCGCGATATTTTTCCCTGAGCCTGTGAATTTCGCTGACGTAGCTTTGTGTCCCGTCAAACGTCATGCACGGCTCTGTGTCGAAAGCCGTGAACGAATGCCCCGAAAATCCAAGCCGGGACATTCCGCGCCTGAGTGCCTCCTTCACGATGTCTTCAGGGGAGTCTTTTCCGTCGCAAAAATTTGTGTGAACGTGGAAATCTTCAAGCCTCATGATGTCATTTTTTCCTGCTTTATTTTTTTGTCGATTACGTGCCGGGAGGCCAGCTCCTTTATGATGTCCTTTATGTCAATATTCATTTCGGCCATGAGAACAAGCAAGTGATAAACAAGGTCGGAAATCTCGTAGATAGCTTCTTTGCGGTCATTTTTCGCGGCTATTATGACTTCTGAGCTTTCCTCGCCGATTTTCTTTAGTATCTTGTCTAATCCCTTCTCAAATAGATATGACGTGTAAGACCCTTCAGCCTTTTCCGCTTTCCTTCCTTTTATCAGCTCCATTAATCCGCAGACGGTAAATTTTTCGCGCTCTTCTTTCTCACGGGGCATAACATCATCAACAAAGCACGAGTCATTACCCAAGTGGCACGCAGGGCCGTCCGGCTTAACGTACACTAACAGCGTATCCCTGTCGCAGTCGGCTATAATCTCGCGTATGTGCATGTAGTTCCCGCTTGTCTCACCTTTCAGCCACAATTCACCCCGCGAACGACTCCAGAAACACGCCAGCTTTTTCTCCAGCGAGATATTCAGGCTCTCACGGCTCATATATGCCATCATGAGGACATCGCCGGAGTCATCATCGACAAGAATCGCCGGGATTAGTCCCCTGTCATCAAATTTCAGCTCGTCAACATTCACCATAATTACAACCTCACCGCTATATTTTCCTCGTGCAGTCTCCGCTTGAGGTCAGAAATTTTCACTTCTCCGAAATGGAATATCGAGGCCGCGAGTCCCGCGTCAGCACCAGGCACTTCATGGAACAGAGTCACAAAGTCATCAATTCCGCCCGCACCGCCTGACGCTACAACAGGCACATTCACGACAGCGCAAACAGCCTTCAGCATGTCAATGTCGAATCCCTGCTTCACGCCGTCAGTGTCGATAGAGTTCAGGACGACTTCACCCGCGCCCGCGTCAACACAGCGGCGAATCCATCCTACAGCCTCAATCCCGGTATCATCCCTTCCGCCCCTCGCAAAAACGTGAAACTCTCCGCCGACCCTCTTAACGTCAGCAGAAATCACTACGCACTGTGAGCCGTACAATTTCGCCGCCTCCGGGATTAATTCCGGGTTCATGATTGCGCCCGTGTTCACGCTCACTTTGTCCGCACCGCATGAGAGTACCCGCTCAAAGTCTGAGACCGCCGAAATTCCCCCGCCGACTGTCAGAGGGATAAAGACCTTCCGCGCAGTCTCCCGCAAAATTTCCGTAAATATCTTCCGCCCGTCCGATGACGCTGTAATGTCGTAAAATACAAGCTCGTCCGCGCCGTTTTTCGAATAGTATTCAGCAAGCTCAACAGGCGAATTTACATCACTAAGCCAGCGGAAATTTACGCCCTTCACGACTCTGCCGTCCTTTACGTCAAGACATGGGATTATGCGTTTTGTTATCATTGTTTCACCGCCTCGATTGCCTCCGAAATTTTCACCGCTCCCGTGTAATATGCCTTCCCGATTATTGCGCCGTAAATGCCGAGTCCCGCCAGCGTCCTCACGTCATCAAGCGTGCTTACTCCGCCGGAAGCTGTTATGTTGACGCTGAGACTCTGCGACAATCCCGCGTAAAGTTCCGTGTTTATGCCCGACATAGCACCGTCCCGCGAAATGTCCGTGATGATTAGCGTTGATACTCCGTCATCCTGCATACGTTTGCAGAAAGTCAGCGCGTCAATCCCGGAGTCCTCAAGCCATCCTTTTACGGCGACTTTTCCGGCGCGAATGTCAACTCCAACGGCTATTTTGTCCCCGAAATTTTTCACGGCCTCACGCGCAAATCCTTCCTTTGTCGCAGACGTACCCAATATTACGCGGTCAACACCTGAGTCAATATAGCGTTCGATTGATGACATGTCCCGGACTCCTCCGCCGATTTCGCATTTCAGCCCAGAAGACTCTCGAATCTTCATCACCGTATCAATATTGACAGGCTCGCCGGATTTCGCGCCTTCAAGGTCAACGATGTGAATCCATTCCGCGCCGTCATTGCGGAAAATCATAGCGGTGTTCACGGGGTCAGGGTCATACACTGTCATATCGTCATAATTCCCGCGCAGAAGCCTCACCGCCTGCCCGTGAAATATATCGATTGCCGGAATGATAATCATGATTTGACCTCGCAGAATGACCGCAGGATGTCGAGTCCAACATTGCCGCTCTTTTCGGGGTGATACTGGACTCCGTAAATATTTCCGTTCTGCACTGACGCTGTGAGGGGTGCGCCGTAATCTGTCGTGGCGGTGATATATTTCCCGTCGCAGAAAGCCGCGTATGAATGCACGAAATACACGTAGGAATTTTCCGGGGTTCGCGAATATATCGGCGAGGGGTTCGTGAAGTCGAGCGAGTTCCAGCCCATTTGAGGAATCTTGAGATTTCCGACAACAACCTCGCGGATTGGCTTGACGTTTCCGGGAATTAGGCTGAGTCCGTCAAATTCTCCGAACTCCCAGCTTTTTGTGAAAAGAAGCTGCATTCCCAGACAGATTCCGAGAAGCGGCTTTCCTTTGTGAGCCTCAGAGATTATCACGTCCGCGAGTCCTGAAGCAAATAATTTCCCGGCAGCGTCCCCGAACGCACCGACACCCGGCAGAATTATTCGCTCTGAGTTACGCAGGTCATCAGGGCTTGAAGTTATTGTTACCTCACGGCCTATAGCGTTAAACGAGCTTTCGAGGGAAAAGAGATTCCCTACGCCGTAATTTACGATTGCTATCATGATATTTATCCTTTGCGTGAAATTTTACGGGAAAATATACCACAAGCCTAAAATTTTTCGTAACTGTATGAGACCGCAAGGCCATCCGAAAATATTTCCCTGTCGCGCAAATCTTCAGGACTCATCATTGCGCCTCTGAGCAGAGTCTCAAGCTCAAGAGTATTGACCGGGCTTCTCTGAATTGCTGACATGTAGTCTTCCCGCGTAATTTTCCGCCAGTCGATTCGGGTGTTCATTTCCCGCTGAAGCATTGCGTCAAGCCATAAGCGCATGGATCTTCCGTTTCCCTCTCTGAACGGGTGCGCTATGTTCATTTCGGTGTACTTGGTGAGAATGTCAGCAAAATTTTCCTGCGGCATGTCAGAAATCACCGGGAGTATTTTTTCGAGGAATAATACATTTGCAAACCTAAATCCCCCTTTTGATATGTTGACTGTGCGAATCTTGCCCGCTAATGTGAAAAGCCCCCCGAAAATTTCCGCGTGAATCTTCCGCAGACATTCCCACGTTCCCGCAATGCTCACGAAATCCGGCCATGACTCCCAGACCTGCCTCACTCTATCAAGCGAAAGCCTGTCAATTTCCGGCATTATTTCCGCGTAATTTCTCTCTAATTCTTTCTCATTGACTGGGAAAATCATATGTATCACTCCTCACAAAACTCAAAAAAAATCCCCCGCAGGATTTGAGTCCCGCAGGGGAAAAATTATTGCTCTGTTAATGCTTTCTGCTGATGAAGAACATTGCAACCAGAGCCGACACAAACACGCCGAGTCCCGCCGAACATCCTCCGCTGCTGGGGCCTACTCCCACAACTGCGTCAGCACTTGACTGTGAGTCGCTGACATTGACGGTTGCAAGCGTTGACTTCCCTATTTCCTGATCCGGCTTTGTAGCGTCAGGAATGAACGCCGCGGCTATCTCGCTGTTTCCGGAAGGCATTGCGTTGGTGTTAAATGTTATTGTCGCTTTCGTGCTTGATTCGGCTACAATGTCAACACCTCTGCTTCCTTCCGCCGTGTAGAACGTAACGAAATCATCCGCACCGCTCGCGCTGACTCCGGGGGAATATGCCCACGCCGCTAACACATCATTGATATACACCTTCCATATGTCAACGGGGAAATCAAGCACCAAATCTACCGGGTTGACGGCACTTCCTTTGCTGACCTGGCTTGTTCCTGTGCGTGAAAGGGTCTGAGCTTCCGGGTTCGTGCTCGTGTACGTTACGGCGTTGTCGGGAATTGTTCCGTCCTGATTGAGCGCACCGCTTGACTTGTAGCTTTCCACGAGGGCTTTTGTCTCTGCTGTCTGCTCTCCTGCTTCGGGCGGCTGAGGCTGTGAGGAGCTGTTGACCGTGATGTTGATTGCCGCTGTCGCGGTATTTCCGGCTGAGTCAGTCGCTGTAACTATTACGGTATATGTCCCTGCTGTGGCTGATGATGACGCTGTTACGGCGTATACCATCACCGTATTATCCTGCGTGGCATATGCTGTAGTTGCGGGTGCTACTGTTACGCCTGAAGGAAGAGTGCCGAGCGTCCATGTTACCGCGCCTGTGTTGCCGCTGGCCGTGAATGACACTTCCGCAGAAGTTCCCCCGCGTGTTACTGTGGCTGAACGTGAAGCGGGCGTTACGGTGAACGCTGACGAATCCGCAGTTACGGTTATGCGTATTTCAGCCGTTGCTGTGCGGTTAGCCGAGTCGGTTGCCGTAACTGTTACGGTATATGTTCCTGCTTGGGCAGCTGTTGACGCTGTTACGGTGTAGCTTGCTGTTGTCCCTGTCTGGCTTGCTGGCGAGACCGTTACGCCTGCGGGAAGAGTGCCGAGCGTCCATGTTACCGCCCCGGTGTTGTTGCCTGCGCTGAATGTTACAGTGCTTGAGTCTCCTCCGGGTGTTACTGTCGCTGAACGTGAAGAGGGAGTTACGGTGAACGCTGGTATTCCTGCGGTGATCGTTAGTGCTATGTCCGCTGAAGTCCCGTAGATGTCAGAAAGCGTTATTGTCCCCGTGTATGTTCCCGGTGCTGTCGGTTCTGCCGTGAAAGTAAGCGAGCTGTCATCAGATGTCAGACTGAAGCCGAATACCGCAGGGATGTCAGGCGAGGCAGTGAAGCCGGAAATCTTTGCGCCCGTGTAGCTGACTGTCTCAGAGCCGGAGCCGTTCAGCAAGGCCGGGAGCGTTACAGCGTCAGAGCTTAGAGCCAGCGCGGGAAGTGTTACGTTCACCGACAACTCCCTGCTGTCTGAATTTCCGTTCCCGTCAATGAATATCAGCCTCGTTGTGTATGACGCTGTTGCGGCTTTCAGCGGGGTGGCTATGACTCTGATTTTGCCTTCAACTGTCGATGATTCCGCCGGAATGCTGGCAATGTCAAAACTAATGTCAGCAGAAATATCCGGGGACATCATCCATTCTGCAAACTCCGAGTAATAATACTGCATTGTTGATTCGCCTGAAGCCGGGTAAACGACATCAATAACCGCGAAATCACCCGAAAGCGTTATAGGCGCGGAGTTCACATTAATGTTGAAGCTGTATGTCTCCGCAGTCCTGTCTACCGAGTCTACCGCGTCAATGTTCACGGTGTAAACTCCCCCGGCAAGCTCAATAGGAAGCCCGAACGTATACACGGCTGTTGTGTCTGTCTCAGAAATCTTTTCCGCCGTTATTCCCTGTGCCTGAAGTGCCGCAAGGTTCGAGATTGTCCATGTTACTTTCCCGTAGGAGTTATTCGCGCTGAGGGTTACTGTCGTGTTTTCTCCCGCATAAAGAGTCGGGGAGTCCGCCGAGTCTCCTGAAACTGTTACGGCTGTAGTCATTGGCTCTGATGTAAGCTCAACGTCAAGAGACATCTTTATGTCCGCCGAGCCGCCGTACTCATCGAACACTCTCACAGTTCCGCGCCAGCCTGTAGCCCTTTCCGGCCTGTATGTGAAGATAAAGCGTCCGTGCTTGGCCGGGTCAGTCTCTTCTGTCTCATCAATTGACACGCAGCGCACTACGAATCCTTCAGGGATCGGGGACAGGTCAATGCTTACGGGCGCGGCGTAGTACCATTCTGTGTGCGAGTCCGGCCAGTCATACTCGAAAGGAGGCTTTGACATATTCACAACTCTGTCGGGGCTGAGGAATATTACAGGGGGTGCGGTGTTGATTGTGATGTCCGTGCTTGCGCTGCTTGTCCAGTTTTCCGCGTAATTGTACATCGTGAAAACCGCGTTGTATGTCTCTTTAACGGGCTTTTTGGGCGTGAACGAAACTTTCAGGTGTATTCCGTGAATTTCGTGGACATCTTCCTCAATTTTTCCCGAAACATCAATGCTGAACGCCTGCAATACACTGTCAGGGGATATTGTCCATCCGCTGTAGGGTACATATGCATCCTCGCTGAGGGGATCGCCCATGTTGCCGACGATAATATCAGTCTCAGCCGATGAGCCGTATACTACATTTACAGGGTCAGGGCTGAAGTCGCCGGAGAAAAATATATCAGCCATCTGTGATTTCCACGTCAGATTGTAGACTGTCTTCCTGCCGTAGCCGTCTGTCGCTGTTATCCTCACGGAATAATCGCCCTCAAAGTATGCAGGTACGCTGACCGTGAATGTAGCCTCGCTTCCTGTCGCTGTCATCGGCACAATGCTGACACCTTCAGGGACGGGATCAACTGACCATGTTACAGTGCCGTAAGCGTTTCCGGCATTGAGCGTTACGGATGATGAGCCGCCCTCAGAACCTGCCTTTATGACAAGCTCCCCGGAATCTGACGGAGTTATTCCGACATCGCCGGACATCCACGAATGAAGCGTGAGGGCTATATCCGTCGAGTTTCCGTAAACGTCTGTAACTCTCATCACTCCGCTGTAGTCTGCTGAAACCGCCGGGGACATCGAGAATGTTATTGTCCCGCTGTCCGAATCTTTTTCCGCGCTGAAGTTAAATTCCTCATCAGGCACGGTAGAAGGAGTCATCTGCCTGATTTCCGCGTCTCTGTATGAGATAACTTTCCGGGCTGTTCCTCCGAAAGGCGCAGAGAGCGACACAGCATAGTCCGACAAAATGACTGACGGGATTTCGACATTGACATATATCGTCATCGAGTCAACATTTCCGTTCACGTCCGTAACAATCATGTCAGCACTGTAGACTCCCGCCTGAATTTTCGCGGGCGTTGCATGAATTATGATTGTCCCGCCGGGCGTGTCGCCGCTTGCCGGGATTACGTCAGCCGAGAGGATAACATCAGCAGAAATATCCGGGAGGAACTCTATTCCGCCGTCTATTATATTCTGCCCGCTGTAACTCACAGTGAGATCCGCACTTGATTCAACGTCAACGCTAATCCTGTTTCCGTTAGGGGCGAAAAGCTCTATCACTGGCACAGGTTCAACCGTCCACGAAATAGCGTAAACTGTCCCCTGCCTTCCCGACCCATCGCGAGCCTGAAGCAACGCCGTGTAGCTCCCTATTTCGCCGTGTGAGGTGTCAATCGTGAATGTTGCAGTGTTTCCCGTGCCTGACACAGGGCTTATCATCGACACGTTATCGCCGGTGATTTCCCACGTTACATCGCCTGCGGTGTTCCCAATGTTGAGCGTGAATGTTCCTGCCTGCCCCTGTATGAACGTTATATCTTGGGCTGTGTCGCCTGAAGCGGCGGGGGTAATTGAGATTTCGCCGGGCTGTGTGCTGACGTTTACGGTGATTCTAACTTCTGCGATTTTGCCGTTCACGTCTATTACGGTCATGGGAATGTCTAGGGTGCCTTCTTCCGCCTCAACTGAAGCTGTTATGCTGACGGTGATTTTTCCGCTCCTCTCATCCGCCGGGGTTACTGTGGGCGTAAGAGTAAGCCCTGAGATTCCCGGGGGGAATATCGGATCTCCTGAGACGGCCGCTTTTGCGTATGTGAATGATACTTCGGAGCTTTCGCCGCCGCGTATTAGGCTGACCGAATCCGAGTACTTGTCGAGAGATATTGCCGGGATTACGACATTTACGGTGATTATTGCCGCCGAGGTGTTTCCGTTCTCATCCCTTACTGACATTGTTACGGCGTAGTAGCCTTCCTGAGCGGCTGAGTCGGCATAGGCTGTTACTGTGATTTTTCCGCTTGGGACTGCGCTCTCGTCTTGTGAGGCTGACGGCACAGCGGTGAAGGTAACGCCCTCAACAGCCGGGGAAAAAGTGATGTTTCCCGCTCCGCTGTCAATGTCAAACTCGCTGTAGCTGAATACCGCGTCCGCGCTTGACTGGATTTCAACGTTCAGCATTATTTCTGACGGGTCAATGACAATTTTCGGCACCGGGTGAAATGTTACGTCCCACGCCAGAGTCGCGCCGTTCTGGTAAATGTCATCGAGGGACTGCGCGTCATCTTCCGGCGGAATTGGCGATGGGGACAAAAATATTCGCACTGTGCCTTTCTCGCCGTCTTGAGGGTTCGCGCCCTGCTTGAAGAATATTCTGAGAGTCTTGGCTAATGGTATAGTGTCAGTGCTTTCTGTGTATTCAAGCGAGGGATTCTCGGCTGTGTCGGCGTACTTGAATGTTTTGTTGTACTGGACTTCCTGAACATCATAATCAAGCCAGTATGGGAGGCTTATATTGTCGTCATCCGAGATAACATAATTTTTGCCTGACCCTGACGGAGCAGCGCGGCATTCAAGCTCGGCAAGGACGTACAAATCTTTTGACCTCTCAGCCTCCCAGAGGAAATCGCCAGTGTTAGGGTTTACGGCCTCTACAAACTCAGTGGCCCAGCTCTGCGGGAAGGTGATTGAAACGCTGTAATTCTCATTCGGCGCGTCTCTGCTCTCAACTGCTGAGACATCAATCGATACCATATCCGTGAAAAGTCCGAGCTGTGATGTGTCCTCTTCAACGCTGATGATGAGTCCTGAAGTTTTCACATGCGTTTGCTGATTCTCGTAGACATCAGCGTCAGCGGCAATTTCTCCGGGGACAGTAAGAATATTGCCGTCCTCATCAGACAGAGGCATTCCGGCGGAGTCATAACCTGCGGGGACATCACACGACAGGCGGGCGATTACGTGAATCGTATAATTGTTCAGGCCGTCGCTGTCTCTGTAGGGGGCATCGCCGCTCTTGACTCTTGTCATCCTTGAGTCATAGTCGGGAAGCACTCCGCTGAAGACAACCTCATTCCCTCTGATTTCGCACTTCAGCCAGTCATACGAGGGATAAATTTCCCATAATATCGGCCTTGGAGTCTCGCCTTCCGGCCATGTCTCAGCGTATACAACCTGATAATAGTTGTAGCCCTCGACAGTCGGCGGGGTAATGTCTGAGCTTGACACGATAAAGGCATCTACATCATCAGACGTAAAGACCGCGAAAGCCGAACTAGCCGTGAGAAAAATCACAGCAAGCGAGAGAAAAAGCACTCTCAATTTTCCGCGCAAAATAAATTCCTCCTTCCAAAAAATGAAACCGTTAATACTAAAGCCCCTGCCGTTATACTTTTAACGGAGCGGCAAACCTTGAAGCACGCCACATGAATACGCCGCAATTATACATGTTTCACGAAAGGAGAATGAAGAGTCATATTCACAGGAATTATTGCCGAGTTCAATCCATTGCATGAAGGCCACGAGTCATTGATGAGATTCGCGAACGGCCTCCCGGATTCTGGAGGGGTAATAGTGATTTTGTCGTCAAATTTCACGCAGAGGGGCGAGCCTTCATTCACCGACAAATTCAGCCGGGCATATACAGCGGTAAGAGCCGGGGCTGATGTTGTGATAGAGCTTCCGTTTCTGTACGCCTGTTCCGCGGGTCAGGACTTTGCGCGGGGTGCGGTGAACATAATCGGGCGGCTTGGGTGCGTTTCGCGTATTGCGTTCGGGATGGAGAACCCCGAATTTGACGCGGGGATTTTTCGTGAAATCGCGGGAATTATGGCGAATGAGCCGGAGTCATACCGGGAAATTCTGCGGCGGGAAATTGGGCGGGGTGCGTCATTCGCCAAGGCCGTATCAATTGCGCTTGATGAGTTTTCGGGAGTGCCGGGGGCGGGAGACTTTATCACTAAGCCGAATAATTCGCTCGCTGTCTCGTACATGGCCGGGATTCTGCGCGGGGGCTATGATATTCAGGCAATCCCCTTCAGGCGCAGGGAGGGTGTCAAAAGCCGGGCAATCCGTGAAAATCTTGCGGGGAACGCTCACATGTTGCCGGAATATTCGCGGGAAGCTGCCGACATTGCCGGGCGTGAGGGGAGAGTCTCAGACGCGGGAAAATTGTGGCCGATATTGCAGGGAATATTCATACGGTCAGAAGCTGAAGACCTGCGCGGGATTCACGGAGTCGATGAGGGGATAGAGGGATTATTTCTGCGTCATTGGCGGGAATCTTCCGGGCTTGATGACTTTATCGGGCGATGCGTCTGCGCCAGGTACACGCGGAGCCACATACGAAGGCGGCTGATATATATTCTTCTGGGACTGAGGCGCGGCACGGTCATGAAGGCGGTGAAAGGTGATGTGCCTTACGCGAGGGTGCTGGCGTTTACGGAGAAGGGGCGCGGGATTCTGAGAATGTGCCGTAAGATTTCACGCATACCAATAATAACGAGGCTGAAAGATTCGGAAGGGCTGACGGGGAAATATTTTTCTGAGACTGAGCGGAGAGCCTCGCAATTATATGAGCTGACATTAAACAGTCCAGACATGACCCGCGAATCTCATAAAGTGCTACAATTCCCATAAATTTTTTCACAGGAGGTATAGCTAGACAGCCAAATAATATGAACATGTGAAATAAAGTGTCCTGAAAAGCACGGTTGACAAAAGGCTAAAGGAGGAATAATCTGCTACGTAATGTCAGGTGCTGGACAGGCATCACAAAATCCATAGAAATATGGCTACCTCCGGCTAGGGGGGAAGTTAAAGCCTCTGGACTGCCGTACAAACTCAAGTAGCAGGAAACATCGCGAACGAGGGCAGGAAATGTCGCAGAAATGCGGAAAGAACGAGGAAAACTCGAAAGAGTGTATACAGCACAAAATTACACTTTTTACGTAGCAGATATTCTATTTGATGACACGAAAAATTTTCACAGCGGTGCTTCTTGCCCTCACGTTATTATGCGCGTGCTACGGACTTTACCCGCGTATTGTGCTTGAGTCGGCAAACAACAGCGTAGCAATAATAGCTGACTACCGGGAAATAACAGCCCTTGCGAAAAATTCAGGGCTTGGCGTTGACAAGGCAATATCAATCCTCAAGAATAACGGCCTCGCGGGACTCATGGTAAGCGAGCTTACTGGCGACAGCGTTACTCACGGCATCGGCCATGCTGAAATGAAATCGGCGGGCGACAATCCCGGCAGCACAGAGGGTACAATCATCACAATAAAGCCCTTCAGCGAACATAAAGCACTCCTCAGCGAATGGCTGCGGGCGAGATTTGGACTCTCAGAGGACAAGCGCGGGCCTATACTCCTCACAATGCCGGCCAACATGATAAAGAACTCAGGAATTATCCCGGACATTGACGGACTAGAAGCCGCAAAGAAAGCCGGACTCAAAATATATTACCGCCCTGCGCCGTCGCCCGGCCACCTTTCCGACAAAGCCGCATTAATGTTACGGAAGGTTCACGAAAAGTATCATGTTGATGTCTTTACGCCCGCAGGGGAATACGTTTCAGGCTACCCGGATGTTAGCGCGATGGCAGACACCGCCAACGGACTCCGAATCCCAGTCGCAAAAGTAGAGTTCTCAAAGCAGGCGGGAGAACCTCAGCTCAACGAGAGAATATCACCCAACATACTATCACTGCACAGCGTAACAAACGAGGAAATGACATCACGGAGACTCACACGCGCCGCCCTGCGGGAAAGGATGATACGCGCCGCCGTTGAACGCTCCGTAAGATTATTGCTATACCGCACCGCCCCTATGAACACAGCAAATTTCAAGTTCGCGGACTACACAGAGGAGATCCGCCTTCTTGCTGACTCCCTGAAAGCGCACGGCTTCAATCTCGCGTGGCCTGATACTGTATATACGCGGGAAAATTTACGGCCTAACATTTTCGCGGCTATGGCAATGTCGGCGGTGTTAGTGTTCTGCGCGTACTGCTATCTTGTGAGAATGGGAATGACTGACGGAATGAAGCCGCAAATCTTCTTCAGCGTGTCGGGCGTAATACTCGCTGTGCTGATTCTGAAGGTGTCAATCATAGCGAGACTCGCCGGGGCATTTACCGCGCCAATGATAGCGGCTGAAGGCTCACTGCTTGCGATGGACGACTCAAAAAGCCGGCGGATAATTCCCGGTTTCATTTTCGTGATAATCGGGGGGCTTGCTCTAGCGTCATTCTTCAGCACAACGGACTACATGATGAGGCTGAAAGCGTTTTCCGGCGTGAAGCTGACACTGTTATTGCCTCCTGTACTAGTATTGCTTCATGACCTAAAGCGGAGAATACACCCTGAGTCGCTTGTTGAATTTCTTTCTCGGCCTCCCCTATGGGGTGAAATAATGCTTTACGGGGCATTGCTGGGTGCGATAGCGTTCGCGATATTCAGAAGCGACAACGTAGCGAACATTTCCGGCATTGAGACAAGACTCCGCGAGGGCCTCGAACATTTATTGATTGCCCGGCCCAGGACTCGCGAGGTTCTTGTGGGCTACCCGTCATTATTGCTGTGGGCATTCCTTGCGCGGAACGGATATTTTTCGCGCTACCGTGAAATATTCAGGATAGGGGCGGTATTGGGCTTCTCGTCAGTCATCAACAGCTTCTGCCATTTCCACACGCCTATGATGTTAATACTGCTGCGGGAGTTTAACGGCTTGTGGACGGGATTATTTGCGGGGCTTTTGATTGTGTGCGTGATAAAGTTTGTCGTGATACCTGTATTTAGGCTGATACGGCCTGTAATAAGCTGATGAGGCGTTACGGCGCGGCGTTAATCGGGTATTACGGCTTTGGGAATCTCGGCGATGAGCTGCTGCTGAAGGCGTGTATTGACATTCTGACTCATTGCGGGCTTCCCCTGAGCCGGATTGTGATTCTGTCTGCTGACCCTGAAAAAACCTCGCGTGAGTTCGGAGTCGCTTCCGTCAACCGCTGGAGCTTTCGTGAAGTTTGGCGGGCGTTCCGAGACTCTGAGCGTGTTATATTCGGCGGAGGGGGAATATTTCAGGACAGGACGAGCGTCAAATCATGCGCGTGGTACTGGGCTGTTGTCCGTCTTGCGCGGATGATGGGCGCAAAAGTTTTCGCTGTCGGTCAGTCAGTCGGGCCGCTGAAGTCGGGAATGTCCCGGATTCTTTCGAGCAACGCGCTGAAGTCATGCAACATTCTTCACGTGAGGGACGAAAAATCATTGAGGCTTGCGGAGAGTCTCGGCTGTAAAAATATCATTCGCGGCTGTGATTTAGTGATGACGCTGAAGCCTGAGAGCCTGAAACATGCCACAGTGCCCGGAAAAATGCTCGTGAATCTCCGGCCATGTCCTGAGCTTGAACGTTACGCGGAAATTCTGCGCCCTAAAATCACATCGGGGGAAACTGTCGGAGTCGCGCTGTCCCCTGAAGATGAGTCCGCGCTTTGTGTGCTGGGACTGCGTGAGATTGTGAGGGTTCATTCATTCCGGGAGGCTGAGTCGCTGTGGCGGACGGCGGAGACTGCGGCGGGAATGCGTCTTCATTTCGGTGTATTGTCGCGGATATTCAGAGTCCCGGCTGTAATGATGCCATATGACATTAAGGTGAATGAATTTGCGGGGCAGTCCAGGATTCCGTGTATCTCGGATGAATGGATTGACCCGGTAATGCCCCGTGAGATTCCCGGAAGTATTGATGATGTTGCTGATGTGTTCCGGGAAATTATGAGTTAGTCTGCCGAAATTCTGAGGGTTACGCCGGGCTTGTCGAGTATTTCAGCGAGTCCGGCTTCTGTTTTTCCTGTTATCCTTCCGAGACGTGTATATGCCCACGAGTTAGAGCCGTGAAATATGACGATCTGATTCCCGGAGTAAAGCACAATATCCCCCGCCCTTGTCGTTATGTGAGTGTCATTGCGGGGAAGACTCCTGCCCAGACTCCCGACCTGCTCAAATCCCCCGTAAGCAGACATCTTGACGGTGAGGGGCGCAAGGCTCTTCAGGGCTTCAACGCTCGCATTGTCTTCCCATTCGACAGGAACATTCACGCCGTCAACAGAAATCTTCATGGCCGAGTCCGCAAAACACGGAGCCGCCCACAGAATCATTACCGCAAGAAATATTACCGCCTTCATTTTTCCGCCTCCAAATCATAATGACATAAGCAGAAGGGCAAGCATTACCCCTCCGACAGAGTGAACGAGCCAGAATCGGACTGTTACAGCCGTCTCATCAAGTCCCTTTTTCTGATAGTGATGGTGAAGCGGTGCCATGAGGAAAATTTTTCGTCCCAGTTTCCGAATCGTGAATATCTGAATGGCCGAGCTTAACATCTCAATGATGAATATAAACCCCGCCGGAATTACAGCCAGTGTCCGCCCGTTTATGACGCACATAGCCGCCAATGCACCGCCGAGAAAGTGAGAGCCGGTATCACCCATGAAGGTTTTTGCCGGCCTCGTGTTGAAGAGCATGAATCCCGCCGTCATTCCGAAAAGCTGAACCATCACCCGCGAATTGAAGCCCCCTGCAGGAATCACGATCATCATCACCGCAAGCGAAATCAGGAAACTTCCCGCCGCGAGTCCGTCAAGACCGTCCGTAATGTTCACCGCGTTGATTGTCCCGGCTGTAACGAGAAATGACACGGGAATCACAATCCACGCATACCCGTCAAACATTCCTGGCCACAGTCCCAATTTCCCGCGCAGGAATACGGCCATGACCCACAAAGCGCAAAGCACAAGCTGTAATCCCAGTTTCGACAGGCTCGAAAATCCCTCGCTTGTGTGGGAGCGGAACTTCTTCCAGTCGTCAGCAAAACCTATAAGCCCGCTCAATATCGGGAGGCTCCAGAATATTAGACCGTCAGCAGAAAAATCCATCATCAGCGCAAGGACTCCCAGTAACAGAAAAATCACTCCGCCCATTGAAGGAGTCGCGGCTTTGATTTCGCTGTCGATGTTCACGCCGTACCATTTCTGAATCTGCGTCAGGTGAATTTTCCGCTGGCACTTTATCCAGAAATATTGAAGTATCACGCTCAGTGTGAAGAATGTTACCGCCGCAAAGAAATTCATTCTTCAATTTCCCGGACGATATTCGAGAGTCCCAGACTGTTTGAGCCTTTCACCAAAAGCCCCTGCCATTCGGGAATGTTCCTGAGAGCCTCAAGTGCCATTTTCCAGTCGTCAGCAAAAATATAATCCCCCTTCACGGCCTCCCGCCAAATTTCCCCGACAAGTATCACCGAGTCTATACCGTCAAGCAATGGTGCTAACTCAGCGTGATACATGGCCGAATCCGTCCCAAGCTCGCGCATTTCACCGAGTACGGCGACTTTCCCGGAGCATTTCACGCGGGCGAAAGTCTCAAGTGAAGCCCTCATTGACGCTGGATTGGCGTTGTATGCGTCATCAACCATGAATCTTTTTCCCCCGTCAAGAAATACGACCCTTCCCCGGCCTCTGAGAGCCTGAAAATCTTTGAGGGACTCGGCGCATTCCTGAAGAGAAATATTCAGCTCATGGGCGGCGGCTGAGGCAAGCGACAAGGGGACAGCGTTGTGTTTCCCCCAGATGTTGACGGTGAAGCGGGCGATCTCCTGCGATACCCTGTGAGCAAGTACGAACGACATTGCCGGGAGCGCGTATTCTGAAGTGTCGTGGCTGATGACGAAATCGGAATCCTTGTTCTCGCCGACTCCCATCGATTTCACGTAATACTTGAACGCCTCATTGAGATATTCATTGTCGTTGTTGAAGATAATCTTGCGGATGTCCGGGGCTGTGGTGATTTCCATCTTCTCGCGCAAAACTCCTTCAACACTCCCGAATCCTTCAAGGTGTACGGGGGCTACTGCGGTCAATATTGCTGTTGTCGGCGGAAAATAGTCCGTAAGCTCGCGAATTTCCCCCGGCTTGTTCGCGCCAAATTCGAGGATTAATATCTCCGTTTCTTTCGGCATTGCCATTATTGTAGCTGTACAGCCTATGAGGGTATTCAGGCTTCTTTCGGGGGCGTGAATCTTGAAGTGAGGGGATAATACTTTCTGAAGTGCGGCGCGTGTTGTTGTTTTGCCGACACTGCCGGTGATGCCGATAACCTCATCGAGATTGTGAGCTTTGAGCTTTCGTGAGGCAATTGCGGCTAAATCTCGTTCGGGATTCTCAAGCTCTATAACGGGTACGGAGAGTCCGCCGGGATTTTTGCCCTTCCTGACGATGATTAATCCTGCTCCGTTTGAGACTGCCTGCGGAATGTAGCTATGTCCGTCAACATTTTCACCCTCAAGCGCAACGAACGCCCCGCCCGGCGTAACGTCCCTGCTGTCTGTCGCAAGGTGATTCGGGAACTCCATAGCCGCGAAATTTTCGGGAACAGCGTCAAATAATTCTGCCAGCGTCATATTCATATCAGTGTGAGTCCCTCCATGCTTTTACGGCTTCTGCGTCATTGAACGGGATTTTGTTGTTCTTGATGGTAATGAAGCGTTCCGGGCCTTTTCCTGTGATAACGAGAATGTCCCCGGCTTTGAGGCTGTCGAGGGCGATATTCACGGCTTCCGGCCTGTCGATGTTGACGCGGTAAGGCTTGCTGACTCCTTCAGCGATTGCGCGGGCGATGTCGTAGGGGTCTTCCTCGCGAGCGTTGTCTGACGTGATAAATATCTCATCGGCAAATTCTGACGCTGCCCGGCCTAATTCGGGTCTGTTCTTCTGATACCTTCCTCCCCCGTGTCCGAACATTGATATTATCCGCCTGTCATCGCCTGAAAGTTTGCGGATTACTCCCAGAACGCTCCGCAATGCCGATGGAGTATGCGCGAAATCCACGAATACGCGCGCTCCGTTAGGCAGGTCAATGCGTTCGAGCCGCCCGGGAACCTGCGGGACATTCGCGACCCCTTCAGCGATTGCTGAGTCATCGACTCTTCCGCGCATGGCCGTAACCGCGCAAAGGGTATTCATGATGTTGAAGTCCCCGACAAGCGGCGTGTGAAGACTGAGATCCGCGAACCCGTCAGCCTGAATCGTTATGTCCGTGCCGTCAATGCTGGTACGTGCGTCAATGACTCTTGATGACGCGCCCTCACTCAGCCCGAATCCGCGAACATTGCCGGAAAATTCCTCCGCGAGTCGTTTCCCGTAGGGGTCATCATAATTCACAGCCCCGCAGAAATCCGGCTTTGTGTAGTCCGTGAACAATAATTTTTTGGCGGCAAAATAATTCTCCATGTCCTTGTGGAAGTCTAAATGTTCCGGGTAAAGATTCGTGAACACAGCGACATCATACAATGCACCTTTGAGCCGTCCCAAGTAAAGCCCGTGCGATGATGTTTCCATGACGCAAGCCCCGCAATGATTCTCTACCATGTGCGACAATTGCCGCTGAACTATGCAGCTTTCGGGGGTAGTGCGGTCGGCTTCCTTCTCGTTTACGCCGTCTGACTCGATGATTGTCCCTAGTAGTCCCGTGCGTATTCCGGCGGCCTGTAGTATGGAGCGCGTAATGTAGCTCGTTGTGGTCTTGCCGTTCGTGCCTGTGATGGCGACCATCAATAATTTTGCTGACGGATTATCGTAGACCAATGACGAAATTTCGCCGAGGTGATCCCGGACTCGCTTCACGATGATTTGCGGCAATGGCGAGTCGACTTCATGCTCACAGAGTAGCGCGCAGGCTCCGTTTGACTCGGCCATGCTGACGAATTTATGACCGTCATATACTTCACCGGCAATGCACGCGAAAAGAGTCCCCGGCTTAACGTTCCTGCTGTCTGAAATGACCTCCGAAATAGGCGCGGAAAAATCGTCCTGGGACTTCACGCGGATTTCAGCGTTCCCGCCTTTTGACCGTATAAAGCTCAGGACATCTCCAAATGTTACACCCAAAATAAAACCTGCCCTTCAGCCTGAAATTTTCTGAGACAAAGTATAATTATATAATGCTGAATTTCCTTGCGGGGTGAAAAATAAAATGCTTCGGCCTCTTGTCGATATTATAATGACAGTGCTGCTTCTCCTTTCTATGTCCTATGAGCTTATCGGCCCGGTGATTTCTGAGATGCTCGCAAGAATTTCCCCGTTCACATTTGACGGCTACGAGTACGGCTCACTTGTCCACGAAATTTTAGGGATGAGCCTGATAATATTATTCTTCATTCATTTGTGGCTGAATCGCTGGTGGCTGAGGACTCTTTTCACAGGACGCTACAATTTCACGCGGGCGATTCTGACTCTGGTCAACATAATTCTGATTGCTGATGTGATTCTGATTACGTTTACGGGGCTAGTGATGTCGAGGATGTTCGACGGGCTTTCTTTTGCTGACGGCTTGATGTCATTCGCACGATCGGCGCATATATCCGCGTCATTCTTGGGATACGTCATAATGAGCTTTCATATCGGCTTGAACTGGCACATATTCAGCGCAATGATGTTCAGGAAGTGGAGACCGGGAAAAATTCTGCCTCACGTTTTTGCGGCGGCCTTTATGATTTACGGGGGGTATGCGTTTGTCCGGCGTAATATTTGGGCGTATATGACTCTGGAGTCATCGTTCGTGTATTTTGACTTTGACGAGCCGTTTATTTATTTCATTGCTGACTACATAGCGGTGATGGTATTGTTCGCGTGTGTCGGTCATTACATGGTGCTGTTTCTGAGGAAGTATAAGCTGTAAGGAGTGATGAAAAATTGAACTTGTCGGGAATAATTATAGGGGTCTTTGCGTTTTTTATCACGGGGATATTTCACCCTATTGTCGTGAAGTGCGAGTATTATTTTTCCGCAAAAATTTGGCCTCTTTTCCTAGTAACGGGAATCATCAGCGCGGTAATCTCTTTGTCAGTCGAAAGTGAAATAATCTCCGGGATATTCGGGATATTAAGTTTTGTGCTGCTGTGGTGCATTCGTGAGCTGAAAGAGCAGACCGAGCGCGTCAAAAAAGGCTGGTTCCCCCGCAACCCTAACCGCAAAAATTAGCGTCTAGGAGAAATATTCAAGCTCGGCCATTTCCTCAACAATAGACTTGAAGACGGGCGCGGCTAAATCTCCTCCGTAATACCTCCCGTTTGACGGCTCGCCGATGGCTATAAGCATGAGATATTTCGGCTCTTCATACGGCCAGAAGCCAATGAATGACGCGACATATTTCCCCGGAGCGTAACCGCCTTTCCCCGCAACCTGAGCCGTTCCCGTTTTCCCGGCGACATCCGTTATTGTTGTTGCGGCTCTTCTCCCGGTTCCCTCTGTGATAACGCGCCTCATTGCCTCGCGAATCCATGCGGCTGTCTCAGGTGTCATAACCTCGCGCATGACTTTAGGCTCTCCCTTGTAGACAGTCTCGCCCAGAGAATTAACCGCCTCTTTCACGATATAGGGACTCATGAGCTTTCCGCCGTTGACGACAGCGGCCATTGCCGTAACAAGCTGTAGCGGGGTAACCGCAAGTCCCTGCCCTATCGCGATATTCGCCGGGGTAATTCCGCGCCAGTTCTCCGGGTAAGGGAGGATGCCTTTTGCGACTCCGGGAAGCTCTATGTCAGCCTCGCGCCCGAATCCCATCGTCTGAAGCGTCTCGTATGTCTTGAGCCTATCAGAGCGGACTCCAATCTGAGCCATTCCGACATTGGACGACTTTATGAGAAGCTGTGCCGTGTCAACATTTCCGAGTGCGACTCTTGCGTCCGACTCTCTGATGTAGCCGTCAGCAATCCTTATCCTTGCCGGACAGAAGAACATCTCATCCTTCTTTACCCAGTCCCTTTCGAGGGCTATGGCCATGTACACGGGCTTGAAGGTTGAGCCAGGCTCATATGTCCTGCTTACAGCGGCGTTTGAGAGCGACTCTATCGTGAGGCTTCTGCGGTTTGACGGGTCAAATGTCGGGTAGCTTGCCATTGACAGAATTTCGCCGGTGTTGGGATTCATGCAGAGGGCAACGGCCCATTTTGCTTTTTCGCGCTCGGCTGTCCTGAAGAGATGTTTTTCCACAACGTATTGAATCCGGCTGTCAAGAGTGAGTGTTACTACGGGCGTTACGGCGCGTTTTTCCGGCTCATGCTCCATGAGGGAAGCGGCCTGACTGTTCTGACGGCGGACTACGATTTTCTGACCGGGGGGGCTGTAAAGCGTGTTGTCCCATTCCTGCTCGATTCCTGCCTGCCCTTTGTTGTCGTTGTCGCAGAAGCCGAGAACGTGAGCCATCAAATTTTGATTGGTGTACTTCCTGTAAGGCTCCTCATCTTTGCGGATAGCGCGTACTTTCTTCATCAGCTCAAAATATTTTGCGGCTTCATCTTCCGGGACTTTTCGCTTCAGGAGCATATAGCGGTTTCCCGTACCCATCAATGACACGATTCTTTCTGTGATGTCTGGGGAGACTACCTGCGCGATTTCGGCGAGGTCATCAGATGTAACCATAGAGGGATCCACGGCGAATGTGGGAAGAGTTTCGGAGATTACGAGCGCGTTGCCCTTAACGTCCTGAATGATTCCGCGTGTCGAACGAAGCGGGACTCTCCGCCAGTACTGCCGCTGAGACTGAGAGACTACACGCGAATCCGGCCAGCAGTGGCGCGCCGCAAGCGAACAGCCTATGACCGCGAAAAATATCACGAACAGTATCCATGGATTGCCCGCGCTCCCCTGGCGTTTAGGGGACATTATTCAGCCGTCTGCCTTCCCAAAAGCCACGCAAGACTCGAACGCCAGCCCTCAAGCCCGGATGATGAGTCGTCCTTCTTCCCTGAAAGATTCCCTGTCTTGAGCCTGACCGGGAGGGTCTCAGCTTTGATTACCTTCTGCATTCCGAGACTTTCCTTGCAGTATGAGTATATGCGGATCGGGGCAACAAGCGCGGAAAGTTCCTGCCTCAATATAACTTCTTCATCTGAATATTTCTGTATGGACTGATTGACTGACTCAAGGTAGTATGCAAGTCTCGCGGCGTGGAATCTGAGTATGCCCAGACCTATTACAAGGCTTATCACTACTCCGAGACCAAGCACAAAACCTAATGTTATCCGCAGCCTGCCGGCACTGTCTTTGCGCACTCTCCTTCGCCCCCGTTTTCCTTTCTGTGAAAATTTTATGTGTGTGAAATTTTATTAGTGAAAGAATAATATCACAAGTTGCGAAAAATACCTAGTTAAGAGTCAGTGAAAACGCCCTTAACTTTGCGCTCCTTGCCTTGTAGTTATTCTCAATTTCTTTCGCTGAGGGCAAAACGGGATGGCGAGTCAATATTTTTCCCCGGCCATCATTCTGCCATTTCCTGAAAGCGTGTTTAATCAGCCTGTCTTCAAGTGAGTGATACGAGACGAATATCACAAGCGCGGAATTGTTCACTTCAGGAATTGACGCAAGGAGGGATTCAAGCTCTTCTGTCTCACGGTTGACATAAATTCTCAGAGCCTGAAATATTCTGCGGGCGGGGTGAGTTCCCATTTTCCTTTGGACGGGCTGAGGGAGAGTCTCACGAATCAGCGCAACGAGTCCGGCGGTTGTCGTTATGGGAGTCCTTGTGCGTTTGACGGCTGAGGCGATGACTCCCGCGTAACGTTCCTCGCCGTAAACCCGGAAGATTTCCGCCAGAGTCTTAGCGTCCGAGTCCCTGAGAACGTCTGCGGCTGTCGGCGAATCGTCATCAGGATTCATACGCATGTCCAAAGGGCCGTCATTGTTGAACGAGAACCCCCGCCCGGAGTCTGTCAGCTGCATGTTCGACACTCCCAAGTCAAACACGAGAACGTCAAAATCCTTCAGGCCGTCCAACTCTGAGAGGCTGCCGAAATTTTTGCACATGGCCGAGAATCTTTCACCGTAAACTGCGAGACGTTCGCGGGAAAATTTCACGGCTTCCGGGTCGCGGTCAACGCCTAAAATTTTTGCTGACGGGAATTTTTCCAGCAGGAATTGAGAGTAACCGCCGAGTCCTAATGTGCCGTCAAGGATTCGTGAATGCGGATGTGATTCGATGAGCGATGTTACTTCAGAGAGCATTACGGGTATATGTACGGGCAATGTATTTTCACCTTTTTGTGAATATGATAACACTGCGCTAAAATTAGAGCATTCCATAAAAAATTCAAGGGGTGATGATTCTGCCATGCCGGAAAAAAACACTGCCGATTTGATTCAGTCTGTGTTGGAGAAAAACAAGGGCTTCATGACGGTGAAGAGGCTTGCGGATTCAATCGGGGCTGAAGGGCGTTACGCGCTGGGAATCAAGAAGGGCGACAGCGGCAAGATCATACAGCGGAAAATAGAGCAGTCAGAGCCGGGCAGGTTCATGTTCCGCGCCAAAGGGAACAGGATATATATTCTTGAGCCTTCCGAGCCGTCAGAGTTAGTGCTGGGACTCCTGTCAGAGAAAAAAGCGTTTGACACAAAGATTATAGGGAGCCTGCCCTACACAAGCGCAGAGTTTTACGCGGTCGTGAATGAGCTTGTCGACGATGGGAGAGTCATAATAAAGGTCAGCGGGAGCTTCACGCCGAAAATTTACCGGGCCGGGGAAATCGTGAGGGTTGCAATTTCTGAGAATAATACGGAGTCCGAAAGTGCCGGGGAATATACGCCTGAGAAATTCCGGGAGGCTTTCGACTCTCTCGACAGGGGAAGAATTTTCGTCAGGATATGCGACCTGCGAAGACGGCTAGGATGGCCGCGTGAAGTTTTCGACAATATGCTGAAAGATTTGCGCGACAGGGAAGTGATACAGCTTCATACGGGTGATGCATCACTGATGACTCCTGATGAGGTTGCTGACTGCTTCATTGACGAAAACAATTTCAGGAAAGGCTCGGTAACGTGGCATGTCAGATAGCATACTTCAGAGGCTGCGCGAAAATAACCCGTTCTCATCTCCCGCGTCCCCGCTCCCGTGGAACAACATGAATCCAGACTTGCAGAATCTCAACCGCGAGACTTCAGACGAAATAGAACAGCTTATCAGGCAGAAAAGACTCAACCCCGCTGTGCCTCTTGGAGGTCTTGTGCTTGGCGAGGCCGGATCCGGGAAAACTCACATGCTTACACGGATTTTGCGTAAACTCCGGGGAAATTCACAGCTTGCGGTTTTTGTGGCTGTGAGGGCATTCACTGACCCCGAAAGCGTAACGCAGCACCTTCTGTCGGAAATCTTCAACAGCTTGAGGCTCATACACAGCGGAGGACGCTCGCAGTTCGACATGATAGCCGATGAGTTTATGAATGCTTACACCGAACGCAGGCGCAGTGATGGATTCGACAGCATCGAGAATTTAGACATACGCCCATACATCAAGAAAGATATTCCCAACATAGGCAGAAATTTTCTGAAGTGCCTTCTGCTTTACATGTCGGCAAATGATGAGGGGACAAAGGCGGATATTCTTGACTGGCTATGCTCCGGGCTTGATGATGAGGATTCTTTGAGGCTCGGACTTCCTCCAAGAAACCCGGATATGATGAGCAACGCAAAATTAGAGCAGGACGCGGAAAATATACTAATCTCGCTTGGACTCGTATTGAGCTATGCAAAAGTCCCGATGATTATATGCTTTGATCAGTTGGACGGGATAAAGGACAAAGAAGAGCCGAGAAAATTAATATCAGCATGGGGAAATATAATAAGCCTGCTGATGAATGACCTTGCCGGGATTCTGCCGTTATGTTTCATGAAGGCTCAGACGTGGAACGATGTATTTCTCCCCGTTCTTGATGAGGCTGTCGTTCAGCGCATAAAGAACAACACAATGACAATGCGCGAATGCTCGGTGAAGCAGGCTCGGCAGTTAATACATGACAGAATATCGGCAACATTCAGCGAAAATACAGAAGAAATATACAGCTGGCTTGTCTCGAAATTAACACTGACACCGGGACTTTCTCCGCGGGATGTCATACAGCTTGCGAACAATGCTATAACAAGTTCCGGCAATGCTGAAGATGAACCCGGAGAAATCACAAAAAGCATCATGGCCGTATTCAATGATGAGTACAAAAAAGTTCAGTCAGTCCCGGTAGCATGGCCGCCGAACGCCGAACATCTCACGCTCGCGCTTGAGTTATGGCTCTCATCCCTCGACGGCTTCACGGTCTCAAAGTCAGCGGGAAAATACATCAGGCTCACGGGCATTCACGGCAGCAGGAAATTTGCGTTTGTCATCGTGATACCCAAGGCGCATTTCACAGCCTCGGCAGGTTTGAACGAGGGCTTGAAGTTCATGAAGGAATACCCCGGAAGTTTCTGCTGTTACGTGTTAGAGGAGAAGTCCCACAAGCCGACATGGAAGAAGTTTGCCGAGAAGCTGAAAGAGTTTGAGAACGCCGGGGGATTCGTTGCCCGTCTCGGAAAAGACTCCCGCGTCAAGTGGTACGCTTTGACCGCCCTAATCAACCGTGTGGACAACGGCGATGTGAACATCTACACTTCCTCACGGTCAAGAACAGCAAGCCGCGCTGACATTCTCCCGTTCGTCAGGACTCTAAAGCTCATAGACTCTAACGCCCTGAAATTTTTCCCGGCCTCTGTAACATATTCGCCTCCGTCAGCAAAAACAGAGCCTCAGATATATTTTGACGACAAACTTTCAGCCGACACACTCAGGAGCATAATATCAGCCTCGCCCGTGAAGCTCCTGACAGCGGACAAGGCCGCCGCCCTCCTCACACAGCGCGGAATAAGCCTGAGCCGGAACGATGTTATAGCGTTCGTGAGGAAGAACCCGGAAAGTTTCAGAACATACACCTCAAAATCCGGCGACATCCTCATAACGTCAGCCGAAAAATGATTACCGCTAAACCCTGCTATATCACAGTCAGCAACGCGGCTTTGTGCCAGAGATGCCCGGCACTTTTGGCCTACAGGATTCACCGCGGCGAGCGGGACGCATGGAAAGTAGGCATAAAGGGGAGCGGGCATTACTACGGTACATTGTTCCACAAAAATATTGCTGAAGTGTTCTTTGAGGCGGGTGCGAATCCGGCAAGCGTCCTTCACGGGAAATTAGCGCACACTCTCACAGGAGGCCGGGAGGAAATAGAGTCCCTCATTCGCGGAAATATATTCATGCCGTTTCTTGACGCTCATTCGGAGGAATGCACATCGGGGCAGATTATGGCATTGTCGCGTGGAGTCTCCGTGCTGTCGCGGGCATTGTCGGAATTTTTCGCGCTGATTCCCTCGCTCAGGAAAAATCCTGAAGAAGTCATGCGGACGGTGTTTATTCCCCCGGAGCAGAAATTGACGGCGTATTATGACTGTCCTGAAGGAAGGCTGATTGTTTCGGGAAGGTATGACGCTCTTCTCTTCAACCCTGACCGCGGGGACGCTAGGCTGTTCGAGTTCAAGGGGTATACTAAGAGCGATGTTACTGTGCCATTGTCGCAGAGCCTGATTTACTCGTGGCTTCTGTGGAGGCGGACGGGTATTGTTCCTTCTGTCGAGATAATATATCTTGATGACGTGGACAGAGAGCCGGAAATGTTTTCGTCCGCGGCTGTAGGAGATATGATTTCGGCAGGGATTCCGGGGTTGTTCCGGGCGGCGTTCGGTGTAATATCGCTCAAGAGGCTACCCGAAATTGTGAGGGACAAGAATTTATGTGTGCAGTGTCCTTTCAGGGGCAATTGCGCTGATGACTGGAGGAATCTCATGATGAGAAAGAGAAAGGCTGCCTCACTGGTGAATGTGATGGTGTTCATGATGTTCGCGGTGATGCTTATATCGCAGGTGTTTTTCTTTGCGAAATGGTCGGCGGACTCTGTCGCTGAGGGGCGCGAGCTTATGATGTACAGGCTTCACCTTGACTCGCTGGTTGAGAAGGCAAAGACGGATCTGAAAGTAACAGGTGAGGGGGAAATTTGGCATGATCCCATATTGAGCATTTCGGAAAGCACAAGCACTACAGACAGCTCATCGGAAAGCGAGAGTACTTCAGGAAGCACAAGCACATCAGGGAGCACAACGACTTACAAAGAGACAGCGACAACAAATCAATGTATAAACGCAATCAATAAAACGATAAGGGAATTAGGATTATACTGGTTATGGGAGGAGCTTTCTCCGACAAAAAAAGGACTTAACAGAGCTAAGGATAAACTTAGCAGGATGAGTGGCAATGTATCTCGTGAAGAACTAAAGGAAATAATCAAGGAGAGTATTCGATTTTCCTGGATAGACTTGGTAATTGGCAAAGATTATACCCTCACTAGGGTTCTTAATTCAGTTTTCACGGAGCTTAACATGCAGCCGCTTACTGAGCAAGAAGAAAAAGATGTTGATGGAGATGAAGACCCCGTAGCCCTCCCTGACAATGAGCTAAGTTTTTCACAGTTCTATGAGGGCAAAAAACTGACTCAAGGTTCAAGAGCAGGAGATACAATTTCCGCAAAAGCATTACGAATGTCAAGTGATGGGACTAGAACGACTTACAATGCTGGCCTCAGTGAGCCATACAACTTGATGATTTACGACCTGAATTATAGGTTTACCAGCGACGGCTTCAATCGCAGTGATTGGATAAATGATTACGGCAACACCAGCGCGGACAAGAAAGTTTTTGCGGCCATGCCATCGGATTCAGACGGCGAATATTTCCTGATAAGGGCAACAAGGGTAAAGCTCCCGGAGAATTATCATGGCAGAAAGCTCATGTATCAGGTACTCGTGAGACGGGACATAAGCGATCACAGCAAGCTAGAAACATTATCATTTCAGGAGGTGTGGTTCTAAATGTCGTTCGGGGCAGGAAAGAAAATCATACAGAAAACTTCCGCAGGGCTTGCGATTCACAATGACTTTGTTCATTTTGTCGAGCTTGACGAAAACGGCGAAATCACCCGCAAAGCCTCCGCCGCTCTCCCGGAAGGCTGTGTAGTTCACGGCCAGATAAAAGACTTCGACGGACTCGGCGAAACCTTCAAGGCTCTCGTCAAGAAGACCGGAAAAATCCGCCAGCCCGTAACAATCGGCCTCCCTTCAGGCGACACAGTGATACGCCGCCCGCTTAGTTTCCCACGAATGAGCATTGAGGACATTCGCAGCACAATCGATCTCAATTTCGAGGAATATTTCACGACAAGAGCCGACACAATTTTTGACGCTGTAATCATCAGGACACCTTCAGACACAGGCGACAAGGATACAATTTCAGTCCTGGCCGCGACAACAAAAAAATCACTTGTCGACAAAATATTAGACCTCCTGAAGAAAGCCGACATTCCCGCCGGAGCTGTTGAGCCTCTGAATTTCGCAATGCTGAGATATTTCCCCGAAATCAAAGAAGGACTCTCAATCATTGCAAGCCCGCACAACATCATAGCGACATGGGACGGCTGCGGGATATTCTTCCGTGTCGTGAACAACCTCAACAACTTTCAGGACGTACTCAACACAATGCAGTTCCTCAGCACACAGTACAGGCAGGCGCAAGTCAGCAAAATAATCCTCGCCCACGTCAATTTTCAGCTCAGTACCGACTCAAGGATGGAAATCATCAACAATAATGATCCGTTCTTCTCCGCCATCGGGCTGGCCATGAGGGAAGACTCCGAAAGCGGACTCGACCTCCGCCCCGCCGAGTATGTCGAGCTTGAGCGCAGGAGATATTCATTCAACCCGAACAGGCTCGCACTATGGGGACTCCTAGCTGGCTTCCTCATGATGTCGCTGGGTACTATATCTTACGCCTTCATGACTATGAACTCACTGACGGAAAAAATAGACAGCCTGCGCGGGAATCTCGGCAGCCTTACAGCACAGCGGCAGAGGCTCGAACGCGAAAATTCACAGCTTGAGGCGCAGAGAAAGCAGACCGAGAAAATATTAGACTTCCTCAAAGGTGATATACCAGTCCTCGAAATACTCAACGCCCTAGAAGTGAATATACCTGACGGAGTGAAGTATGATAATGCTGATTTCGTGCTTGGGCCTCTTGGAGGGGTCAATGTCGTTGTTGACGGAAAAGCACGGAGCGACAAGGAGATTATAGCGATGACAGAAGGACTCAAGGAGAGCGGATTATTTGACAGCGTAATGCTCCCGGTGTCGCAGAAAGATCAGCTTCAGCGCAAAGTCTTCAAAGTAGTGCTGAGGGTCAAAGACATTCTTGTCATGAAAACGGAGGAAACATCACATGGGAAATAAACGCAGGGGCTTCACGCTTTTCGAGTTTCTTGTGTCTATGGCAGTGATGGCCTTGATCGGGGGAGTCTCGGTCATGAGAATCGGCACAGCAACGCAGAAGCCAAAGCACGAGGCGGAGAAAATAGCGGCGTATTTCGTGAGGCTCACGGAGAAAGCCGACCGCACAAAAGCAGACTTCACAGCAGAAATTTCCGGGAACAATATCGCAGTAAAATGGAACGGAAATACAGAAGTCAGCGAAAAATTAGCACTTGACTCGAAATTAGCGCACACTGCTCATTTCAACGAAAAAAACATCAGCGATACCAGCGTTAATGCATGGACATACAAAGGGGGGAGCGATGTGAAAATTATGGCGACGGACAGCCTTTCAGGGTCATACAGCACAGTCAACGGAAGAATTGATTATGATTATGGCAAGAACGGCCACATGTATTTGGCTGTAACATCTGGAGCTTCCTCACCGCATTACGTTGTCATAACGTCAGCGGACATAGCGCAATGACAAAGCGCGGGGCGTTCACTGTAATTGAGCTGTTTATTGGGATTGCGGTTATGGGTATGATCTCGTCTGTCGCTCTGATGTCCGTGAACATGGCAAAGCAGACGGCAAAGCGCGAGGCAGAAAGAGTCGCAGCATATATTTACAGGGTCATTCAGTCGGCGGACAGGCGCGGGCAGGACTTCACTCTTGACATGGACTTTCAGGATAAAAAAGGAGGCGGCAGGGAGTACTACATAACAATAACATGGCGCAAAAATGAAAAGAATCCTGACAGCTCATTCAAAGCTAGTGCAGGCTACAAATACTCCGATAACTTCAAGGGAAATGAGTACGATGAATTAATTTACATCGCAAAAAACAGGCAGTTCAAAACCGGAGGGAGAATAAAAATTCAAGATGCTGACGGCAATACGTGCTATGTAATAATAGGGTCAACAGAAGGAAGAATAAGAATCTCAGACACTTCGCCCGACTGAATATAACGCGGGGCATTTCCTGTATAATAGGCGCAAAAACAAACAGGAAGTGTCCCAGCTTTGCAGAGAAAATCTCACTCATCATCCCAGCGGCAAAGAACAAAGAAACGAGGCCGGAGATTTCTTTTCTCAGGCATATTATTTTTCCTGCTGACGTTCATTCTTTCAGCGGCAGGATATTCGGCGTACCGTCTCAGAGTCCCCGAATCATTCTGGGAATACATGATACCCATCCCGGAAGGCGAGACCGTAAATGTAGTAATCGAACAGGGAATGACAGCGGCGCAGGCGGCGAGGGCTTTCGAGATTTACGGGGCATTAGAGGGAAGACCGTCCGACTTGGCGAAATGGATGGTGAAATTTGGACTCGACAGAAAAATCCGGGCGGGTCATTACAGCGTAGTGCCGTCTGACCCGTGGAACCTTGCCCGGCAGTTACGCACGCTGAAGCCGGCTCTGCTGAAGGCGCAAATTCTCCCCGGCCTCGACATTTTCGCGCTGATTGACTCTCTTGAGAGCCAGGACAGGAAGGTTACACGCGAGGCAGTCTCAGACGCATTAATGAACAAGAAAAATTATCCCCCGGAGCTTTTCGGGATTCTTTCGGCCTTGCCTGAAGACGAGTATACCCGCGCCGCTTTCCTCATGCCCGAAACGTATATGCTTGTCGACAGGACAGCCGACGAGATTGTGAGCCGGGCATCTTCAGCCTGGTGGAATCACTGGGGCGACTTCATTACGGAGCATAATTTGACATCGTACGATGTTCAGGAGGCTTCTATTGTCGCGTCAATGGTTGAGCGTGAAGTCCTGCATGACTCAGAGGCGCGCACAGTCTCAGGAGTCATCCACAACAGAATGAGGAAGAATATGTTATTGCAGATTGACGCAACTGTAGTGTACGCATGGCGGCTAAAGGGCCGTAAGCTGACCCGTGTACTGAATAAAGATTTGGAGGTTGACTCGCCGTACAACACGTACAAATATTACGGTCTTCCCCCTCGGCCTATATGCGTTCCGGGTATTGAGGCATGGGGCGCGGCACTTGACCCGGAATTTAACGACTATTTATATTACGTGGCGGGGCGGGACGGCTATCATTATTTCGCAAAGACATACCGCGAGCATGTCAGGAACATAAAGCAAGTGCGTTCAGGAAAATAGAAAGGGGATAAGACTTTGAGCAGGAGACGCGGCAATGATGAGAACGCTAAAGGGAGCTGGGCGGAAATGCTGCTTTTCGGGCTTGTCATTGCCTGTATATATTGCATCATGGCACTTTTTGACAGCTCATTGACGGGCGAAGGGGGAAAAGTTTTAGGCGGTTACCTGCGCGGCTTCTGGGGCGGTGCGGTGATTGTCCTGTTACTTTTTGCGCTTTATGTGAGTGTAGCAAAGCTCTTGAAGTTACGCATACCGAGACTCAGACGGCAGTTTTTCGGGACTGTCATGCTGTACCTGTCGTTTACGTTTTTGCTTGGCGTTCTGAAAGAGTCGGGATGGAAATCGGAAGCTATACTCTTCACGCCGGGCAATCTCGGCTCAAGCCTGGCGAAATTTTTTGTGCTTAACGCAGGGACATTCATAACGCTGTTACTTGTGGGAGGGTCATTTTTCCTGTCGGCAGTCTTTTTCGGGTCAAAACTTCTGAAAATACGCCTGCCTAAGTTCCCGCGCATAAAAATAAAATTCCGTCCCAAGAAACACCGCAGGCCGGAGCGCGAAATTCAACCCGAAAATATCCCGGAGGAGTCATTCAGACCCGACAGCATTCCCGAACCCGTATTGAGGCGTGATTACCCGGAGGACTTCAGCAACATTCCCGCGGGGCCGATCGAGTTTGAGCTACCCAGGCTGAAACCTGACCCGAATACGCCCCCTCCCCCGCCGGAAATTGATTTATTGCCCGAAAATGTCATGACTAACGCTGTGGAAGTCATCGACTCCGCTCTGGCACTCATCGACTCAGGGGAACTCAAAGCCCCCGAACAGAAACGGACTCCCTCAGCACCCCGCGTGAAGAAGCTCCGCAGGCCATTAACGCCCGTAACATTCCCGGAGAATGTCCCGGAGCAGGACGAATCCACGAAACCGTCAGCACAAATGCCGATATTCAGCCCGGAAAACTCTTTCAGGCCGGACAACATTCCCGCACCGACTCTGAAACAGCCGGAAACAGTTTCGCCGACAAATTCCCGCGAGGCTCCCGCGTTCCCGCCCCCGCCGGAAATTTTCGGCCCGCGCATAAAGCCAGAGCCTGACCGCGAAATTCTCAGGCATTCCGAGAAACAAGCCAAGGTGATAACGTCAACCCTAAAAACTTTCAGCGTAAATGCCTCAGTCGCACACATAGTAACCGGGGCAACGTTCATACAGTATCAGCTAGAGCTTTCACCGGGGACAAAGGTCAGCCGCCTTCCCGGACTCGCAGGGGATCTCGCCATGTCGCTGGCTGTAATGTCCGTCAGAATTGAAGCTCCCATACCCGGCACCCGATATGTAGGGATTGAAGTCCCGCGTGAAGACCGCAAAATTATCGCCCTCCGCAACATCATAGAGAGCAGCGAATACCGAACATCACCCGCAAGGCTTCCCATTCCGCTGGGTGTTTCTGTTGACGGTAAAATCTCGGTCAAAGGACTTGAGGACATGCCGCACATCCTCATAGCAGGCAACACAAATTCAGGCCGCAGCATGTTCGTACATTCGTGCATAATGAGCCTATGCGCCCGCAGAACCCCGGAAGAACTGCGGCTGATACTGATTGACCCGCGCCACGTTGAGTTCGCTGTGTATGACGGACTCCCGCACCTTGTCGCGCCCCCTGTGTATGAGCCTGACCCGGCAATGAAGGCACTTATGTGGGCATATGATGAGATGGAGAAACGCACGGCGGCTTTTGCCTCGTCCCGCGTTCGGAATCTTGCGGCGTTCAACCGTAAGCAGAAAGACAATCCGCTTCCCGAAATCGTGATAGTGATTAATGAGATGTCAGATCTTGTTTACGGTGTCGGGACAGAAATCGAGGGCGTAATTATGAGGCTCGCGCAAAAATCCGGGGCAGCAGGAATATATATGATGCTGGCGGCTCAGAGGCCGTCCCCTGACGTATTCACGACTATGATAAAGTCCAACATTCCCGCAAGGGCTGCCTTCACGCTTTCATCTGAGGCCGACTCGAAAAACATCATCGGGAGCAATGACGCTCTCAGGCTCACGGGCAAAGGTGATATGCTCTTCAGGAACGCCGGAAGCCAGTACCCCGAAAGGTATCAGGCTCCGTATGTCAGCGAGGAAAAAATATCAGGCTTCACGGAGTACATGTTCTCAAGTTTGGAGCCGCCCGACATGATTAAGTTCCGCTGATGTAGAGTCGCCCTTTCTCCCCCTCCGGCCATCTCCCCTGTTGTAGGGTTATCGACCCCACCCTGCCCTCCCCTTACGCAGGGGAGGCGACCCCACCGTCCTTCGGACACCTCCCCTTAGCAGGGGAGGCAAGGACACGGGCGAGTCCCTCGTCCCCCCTGCCAAGGGGGGATTTAGGGGGGGGGGGGGGGGGGGTTTTTCGCGGAGGGATACAGGGGGGTAATCCTGCCAAGGGGGATACGGTGAGGGGGATTTTTTCTGCGTGTTACAATACAGCTTTCAGAGATTAATATCACGATTTAGGAGGGAAAATTATTCCTTCATGTTGCAGAATATTCACCGCGTTCACCTCATGGGCATAGGCGGGGCAGGTATGAGCGCGCTTGCTGTTCTCCTAAAGGCGCGGGGCTTGGACGTTTCCGGGTGCGACCTTCAATCACCGCATTACGATTTAGGCTCAATTCCATGCGAATTATCACACTCACCGAATCACATAGACACCTTCAGCCCTGACGCATTAATCCTCAGCTCCGCAATATCACGCGGCAATCCTGAAGTTACATCAGCAGTCAGCAGGGGAATCCCGATACTTTCACGCGCACAGGCGTTAAGCTATTTGTTCAACCGCTCAGACGGAATCGGCATAGCAGGCGCACACGGAAAGACTACAACAACATCAATGACAGGTCTAATTTTCCTCAAAGCCGGGAAAAATCCTACCGTCTACGTTGGCGCAAACGTCCCCGACATAGGCACGAACGCTGTATCAGGTTCAGGCCCTCAATTTGTCGCCGAGCTTGACGAGTCTGACGGGACATTTGAGCTTTTCACGCCCGACATCGCAGTCATCACTAATGCGGACTGGGATCACGTTGACCATTACCCGACACGCATGGACGTAATCAGGGCTTTCACGCGCTTTTCTGACGGAAGGAAGGAAGGCGGGACTCTGATTTTGTGCGCCGAGGATGACGGAGCGAATCACGTTTTCGACATGTGCGACAAATCACGCGGGGAAATCCTGCGCTACGGTTTCGGAAATTCGTGGGACTGGGGAGCGTACGACATCACAAAGAATCACGGCGGGGGAATCTCTTGCAGGGTCTCCCATCATGGCCGGGAGCTTGGGATTCTGACTCTTCCTGTTTCGGGTGAACATAACGTGCTGAATGCGCTTGCGGCGATTTCAGCGGCTGACTTGCACGGGATTGATTTCGGCAAAAGTGCGGAGATTCTGCGGGGCTTTCACGGCTCTGAACGCCGAATGCAGGTCAAAGGCACGACATCGGGAAATATTCTCGTCATGGATGATTACGCCCATCACCCGTCTGAGATTCGCGCCACGCTTGAGGCTGTCAGGGGGATATATCCTGAGCGGCGAATCGTTGTCGTATATCAGCCTCACAGGTTCACGCGCACGGCAATGTTTGCAGGCGACATTGCAGAGGCTCTCAGCATTGCGGGAAAATCATATGTATTGCCGGTGTATTCAGCCGGGGAAAAAGAATGCCCGCACAGCTCATCAGAGGAAGTTATACGGCTCGGCAACGGGAAAATTCAGCCCGCAAAATTTGAGGATATATGCGAGATTCTGAGGGGCGAGCTTTCTCCGGGGGACTTGCTTCTGACTATGGGAGCCGGGGATGTATATCATATCGGTGAAAAATTTTTGAATGAGAATCAAAATGTTTAGGGTATAATTACCAGAAAATTAACCCAAGTTTATTGAATGCGTGATGCCGTTGAATAATTTTTATCCGCGCTTGCCTGACACGATAATAAAGGAAAATTGCCCGTTGTCCCATCTCACAACATTAGGCACAGGAGGGACGGCGGAATTTTTTGCACAGCCTGAGACAGTCTCACAGCTTCAGGAAATAATCAGGTCTGCGAAAAATATCCCTGTCTACATAATCGGCGGAGGCAGCAATATTCTTATCCCTGACGGAAAAATTCCCGGCCTCGTAATCTCATCACGGAAACTTGACGCAGTATCATGGCGCGATGACTTCACCGCCGAAATCGGAGCGGGACTCTCCCTTCCCGGCCTCGTGAAAACTCTCCGTGAACGCAATATCGGAGGACTCGAATTTGCCGCCGGAGTCCCAGGCACATTAGGCGGGGCGGTTTCGGGCAACGCAGGCGCGGGCGGTCATGGCGTATGTGAGCATGTCGACACCGTGAACGCTGTAGACTCGTCCGGGAATCTCGCGGCCTTCAGCAGGGGGGATTTCAGTTACGGCTACAGGCACTGCGATATACGCGGAGTCATAATAGTGTCGGCGGTCATGTCGTGGGACGGGTCTGCGTGGAATGAGGAAGAGTATTCAGCATTCATTGACAGGAGGAAGAGTCAGCCCCTCAAATTCAGGTCAGCGGGCTGCACGTTCAAGAACCCGGAAGGACATTCAGCCGGGAAATTACTGGACGAATGCGGCTGCAAGGGACTCAGATTCGGGGGGGCTGTAGTGTCGGACATTCACGCAAATTTCATCATCAACGCCGGGAACGCGACAAGCCATGACGTTTGGGAGCTTGCGGAAATGTGCGCGGACAGAGTTTTTGATTGCACGGGAATAAAGTTAGAGCCGGAAATAAAAGCCTTGTCCCCGTGTTTCAGTCTCAAGTGAATTGCTTTGCGCCTCTCGTCGTCAAAACTGTTCCTGCTTTCGCTCATTGCCGGGGGAATCATGTACATTCGTGATTATAAGTACTGGTTCACGCTGAAGGATTACAGGGTAGAAACTCAGTCGCAGGTTCTTGAGCGGCGATTGTGGGACGTTTTCCCGAAAAGGTGCCTGACATTTTGGCCGTACATGCTGAAGGACGCTGACGGGGTGAAAGAATTTCTTGAGCGCGATATGCCCGTAACAGTTGAGACTCACATGGAGGGACTCGGAAGTTTCACGACAAAAATAGACTGGCTCGAAGCGTGGATAAAAGTTGACTGGCGCGGGAAGATATGGTGCATTTCGCGTGATGGGCGGATGTGGCTGTACCAGCGCGGGAGGCAGATTGACGACAACGCCGGGCGGCTTGTGTGGAAGATTCCTGACGCGGGGAACTCCGGGGAGGCTTTCACGGCTGAGGCTCCTATGACGGGCGTGTTCAGGTCTCCGATTGACACCGGGGTGATTGCCTCGTTCCTTGAGGATTTCCGGGGGTGCCGATGGTTTGAGGCCGCAGACGATATTACGTGGGAACGCCGTGCGGGGATGGATTTATTTTTCCTGAAACTTTCACACGCCGGGCAGAAGTTTGAGCTTTATTTGCAGAGGGGGAAATACCGCAATCAGGATTTGGGCGCGGAAATTGATGACTTGTTTGCGAGGCTGATTAATGAGGGCGGTAATCATATAATTGACGCTACATATGAGGGTAAAATTGTGCTGCGCAAGTTATAATTCAATCTCAATTTCAATTTATTGATACTAAAGAAGGGAACGTATAAGAAATGCCGGGAAAATCAGATAACCTCCTTGTGGGGTTGAGTATGGGTACTACGAAAATCACTATGATAGTGGCGGAGAGGGATCGCCGTTTCCCTGACTCTTTGCACGTTGTAGGATTCGGGAGTGCCCCTTCGCGTGGAATCTCAAAGGGAATAATCGTAAGCCTTCAGGATGCCCGGCAGTCTGTAGAGAAGGCCTTTAAGGACGCACAGAGCATAACAGGAATTTCCGCCAAACGACTGAGCAATGTTGTAGTAGCTTTCAACGCAATGGACGTTCAGAGCGAATCGACTCATGGAATGGTAACGCTTGGAGGGCGCGAGTCGAAATCAGTCGAGGAAGGCGACCTTAACCGCGTAATCGACCGGGCAAGGGCTAATTCCGTTCTTGCGACTTCAGCCCGTAACAACATGTATTCCCTTCACATGATTCCCACGAGCTACGAGCTTGACGGACGGCCAATCGATGAGCCTCTCAACATGAACGGCTCACAGCTAGACATATGGATGCAGACCGTAGCAGTGCCGATGACATACGCGCAGAATGTCGTGAACTGCGTCCAAACTGTCGGGCTTGATGTGAAAGGACTCGTGCTGAAGCCGCTTGCCTCGTCATTAGGGGCGGTGTATGAGGAAGAAATGCGCGCCGGGTGTATATCCATCTGCATAGGCGGAGGGACAACGGGAATCGTTCTTTACCGAAACGGGCGGGCTTTCCGCGTCATGAGCATACCTATCGGGGGCGAGCATATACGCAACGACCTCGTTCAGGTTCTCCACATTTCGCCGGGAGAGGCCGAACACCTCAAGAAAAGAATGTTTGCGGCTGACGCTGACGACGAGGAAATGAGCGGGTACGGCATTGATTTGGATTACGCCTACCAGATAATATTAGCGCGGATTGAGGAGCTTTTCGGGAAATATATCCGCGAGGCTCTCGCCGAATGCACTCCGCAGCATTTTCCCAACGGCATAATACTTTCAGGCGGGGTAAGCATGACTCTGGGAATCGAGGACATGCTTCAGGACATACTGATGATGCCCGTACGAAAGGCCATCGAACCCGTTTACACAATGCCCCCCGGACTCAATAACGCCTCATACGTAAGCGCGGCGGGAATCCTGAAGTATCAGGTCATGACCGAGCGGGATCCGTATATGTTCATGGAGTCAGATCAGACACTGCCGGGGCTGTCGGAGCGTTCAGAACAGAGAAGCAGGCAGGAGCAGAAACGCGCCGAACGCAGGACACGCGACACCGGGAATTTTGACGGTGATTATGATGATGACCAGTACAGCGGGCAGGATTATTACGGCGGACAGCAGTATGACATCGGATATGATGAGACTGATGACGGGGGAGATGATGAGCCGGAAGAGTCAAAGCGCGAGAATTTCGGACAGCTTATGAGGACATTGGCGGACAGGTTCAAAAAGTTGTTCTAATCTTCTTGCCATGCCGTGAAAAAAAAAATAAAATACACTCACAGCCGAAGGAGGAATATGCGCTAAATGAATGATAACTTGTTCAAGCTCACCAACAACAACATCCGCCAGAATGAAAAAATCGTAGTGTTCGGCGTTGGCGGCGGGGGAGGGAATGCCCTCAATCACATAATAGAGTCAAACGTTCAGGGCGTTGACTTTGTAGCCGCTAATACAGACGCTCGCGCCCTCGACATGAATCAGGCTCCCAACAAAATTATACTGGGCGAGACCCTCACACGCGGACTCGGAGCCGGGGCCAATCCCAAAATCGGAGCTGACGCGGCAAAGGAAAGCATTGACCGAATCAAAGAATATATCACCGGTGCTGATATGCTTTTTGTTACGGCGGGCATGGGAGGCGGAACAGGCACAGGAGCCGCACCCGTCATAGCTGAGGCCGCCAGGGATATGGGAGTGCTTGTTGTCGGTGTCGTAACAAAGCCTTTCGGATTCGAGATGGGCAGGAGAATGCGTACCGCTGAAGAGGGAATCGAACACCTCAAGAAAAATGTTGACGCGCTCCTCATAGTCGAGAATGACAAACTGCTTCAGATGGAAAACGGCCTCAAAATGAAAATTGTTGACGCATACAAGAAGGTTGATGAAGTTTTGCGCCAGGCCGTTCAGGGTGTAACAGACCTCATCACTAAATCGGGCTTTGTGAATCTTGACTTTGCCGACATTAAAGCCATCCTCACAGGGGCAGGCACCGCCATAATGGGAATGGGAGAGGGTGAAGGCGAAGACCGCGCCAAGAAAGCCGCACAGAACGCAATAGACTCCCCGCTAATGACAATGCCCGTAACAGGTGCTACAGGAATATTGCTGAACGTTACGACAGGCACGGAGATTACTCTTCAGGAAATGACAGACGCGGCGCACATCATCGAGGAGAAAGCAGACCCGGACGCGCAGGTCATCTGGGGACACGTCTTTGATGACTCACTCGGCGAAAGGGTACACGTAACACTCATTGCGACATTCCCGGAAGAAGCGCAGGGACAGCCCGCAAGAAGCGTACGCATTGCCGGAAGGAATGACAGAGTACAGCAGGTGCCGCCTCAGCAGCCCGTAACAGGTCAGAACGTTCCCATGCCGCAGCCCCCCGCACAGCAGCAGCCCCCGGTGATTCAGACACCGCAGACACCGAGAAGGACTCTTTACACTCTGTACGAACAGAAACGCAAGGCACAGCAGGAAGGCTTAGAGGAAGCGAGATTATCACAGCCCAATCCCAACGAGCGCGACGCTTTTATGGGAATGCCGAGAAAGATTTACGATCAGCCGTCAATTTACAGAAAGAATCGGAAGGATTAAGACATGTCAAGAAGAACAACAAACAGAAGAGGCATAAAGAAACGCGGATTAATTCCGTCATTCGGCGATATAGTACTGCCCATCGTGGGAATCGCTGCGGTAGGACTCCTTTTTCTCGCGGGCAAGCAGTTTTTTGCCAGCGGAATGAAGTCGTCCCCGTCAATCACATCAACACGGGCATATACAGACTCTCCGGCAGTCATGGCCGAACGTGAAGAGTCCCTCCCTGAAGCCGCAAAAACCCCGGAACCGTCATCAACAGTCGCAAAAGAAACCCCGAAGCCCTCAGAGACAGTAACAGCCCAGGACAAAGCCGCGAGGGATAACACGATTCTTGCAGTCGCGGAAAACTCAGAGGCTCCCCGTATCGCAGACGTTAAGCCCGCTGTATCACGCCCGGCGAAATCATCCGAGACCGTCAGAGCCTCAGACCCCGTGAAACCATCAAAGCCCGCGAAAGTCAACATGACGAACCTTCCGCCCGAAAAGCAGTGGCGCGTTCAGGTCGGCGCGTACCCGTCAAAGGCTCAGGCCGAAAGAGTCGCAAAGAAAATAAAACTTGCAGGCTACAAGGCAAGGACATACCAGAACCCCGAATCCAAGCATGTCAAAGTCTGGGTTGAGGCAGGAGAAAACAGCTATCAGGCCGGGTTAATGATTGAGGCGATGAAAAAACTCGGCTTCAAGTCAAGTTTCTCGTTCCCGCCGATGAAGCAATAGCTTTCAGAATACGACAGGGGCAGGGATTTCGCCTGCTCTTTTTTTATGGCAATCCCTCCGTAACCCCTCCGGCTTTCGGTCATCTCTCTTTACGCAGGGTTGTCGACCCCTCCGGCCTTCGGCCACCTCCCCTTGCGCAGGGGAGGCAAAAACACGGGCGAGTCCCTCGTCCCCCCTGTCAAGGGGGAAAACAGGGGGGTGATTTTCGCGGGGGGAAAAAGGAGGGGAATGAAGGGGAAATTTATGAGCAGGAGATTACACATCATGAAAAGTTTTGACGATCTCGAAAAATTATTGTACCAGCATTCCGACAACAGAATCATTCCCGGCCTCGAAAGAATTTCACGCCTACTTTCACGCATGGACAATCCGCAAGACTCCTTCAGGTCAGTCCACATTGTCGGCACAAACGGCAAAGGCTCAACAGGCGCGTTTATCTCGTCAGTCCTAAGCGCGTCAGGCTATAAGACGGGATTCTATTCGAGTCCTCATCTTTCGAGTCCCGGCGAAAGATTCATGATTGACGGTCAAGAACTGCCCGCAGATTCGTGGATTGAGGCCGTAAATTTCGCTGTGAGTCATATTTTGCCCGATGAAGATTTGCCGTCATACTTCGAGCTTCTTACGGCGGGGGCGTTTGAGCTTGCGAGGGAGTCAGGAATCGAGGCCGGAGTCGTTGAGGCGGGACTCGGCGGAAAACTCGACGCGACTAACACAATGAATAATACAGCCTGCACGGTGATTGCGTCAGTCTCAGTTGACCACACCGAATATTTAGGGCCGACTCTTGAGGGAATCGCCGGGGAAAAATTCGCGGTCGTCCGGGAAAATGTACCCGCTGTGTTTTCGGGAGTCGATGAGTCATTAGCTGATATGTTTACGGATACTTGCCGGGAGAAAGGAGCATTGCCCTTCATCGTAAGCAGGCAGGCCAGAGTCGAAAATGTCAGAGTTACGGCAGAGGGAAATACTTTCGACTTTCACGCGCCAAAATTGGAGCTGAGGAATTTACGCACGGGGCTAATCGGCGGCTATCAGGTGAAAAACGCGGCTCTTGCGCTGTCGGCAATATCATTCCTGCGGGACTCATTCCCGAAAATCACGGAGGACTCAATACGTGCGGGAATGCTCAAAGCCAAATGGCCGGGGCGGCTCGAAATCGTCAGCAGGAATCCTCTAATCATTCTTGACGGGGGGCATAATCTCGACGGCGTGAAGAATTTGTGTCGGGCTGTCCGGGAATTATGGCCTGAGAGACATTTTGCGGTAGTTTACGCGGCCATGAGGGACAAAAATTATGCCGGATGTCTTGAAGTGATTTGTGAGGAATTGAGGCCGGATTTGTACCTGTCGTGCGTTCCGGGAATGGCGAGGTCTGCGAGTCCTGAAGAGTTAGCGCGGGCGGCGGGTGAAAATATTGCGGGGACTTTCGCGAGTCCTTCTGAGGCCATAAGGAAAGCCATTGATGACGGTCAAGAGTCAATCCTAGTATGCGGGAGTCTCTATCTCATCGGAAAAGTGAGAAATGAAATCAGCTGAGACAGCCAGCAGACATTATGATGTGCTTTCTTCACTGCCTTACATGAAGGAATACAGGCACAAAATCTTTCAGCGCAAAAAGGAAACAGGCAGCTTCTTTCACTAAGTCGGCCTAACACAAAAAATGCCCCCCGGAATTTTCCTCCGAGGGCATAAATTTTTCCCCGCGCCTGTCATCCGTCAATTACCGTGCTGTTCATGTACAGGGTATCGGGGCTTATGTCCATGTCTCCCGGCCATATAACAGCACCGTATTCAGCCCTCGCAAGCATGAATACTTTTGCGAGATTCCTGTACATCGGCAGCTTCAGCAGGGATTCCGCGTTATAGAGCCTGCGCTCGCCGTTCCTGAACGTTACCACAAGGCTGTAATCCGGGCGGGCTTCAACTGATGAGACTCTCGGCAGCATTTCTTCTTCTCCGTGAATCATAACGGCCTCCCTAACGCAAAGGATCAATGAAGACAGCCTCATACTCCGCGTAATAGGCGTGGAAATGCGGCATTTTGTGCCTGTCGTTATCCTTCCAGAACATGCGGATTATTATTCCGAAGAACAAGCTGATTGTCGGCATGTCAGAAATTACCCCCCGTAAAATATTTTTGCCGCAATTATAATAATTTCCCGCAAAAAAATGCCCCCGGAATTTTCCTCCGAGGGCATAAATTTTTCCCCGCTACCTGTTGCGCTGGCGAACCGTTATATCCACCTTGTCGCCCGTAACACTGTCCTTCACCGTGATTGTCGCCGAGCGCGACTTGTATGAGCTGCTGCTGTCATCGTACGGCTCAACCCACAGGAAGACCTCCTCCGGATCTGTCCCGGTGCCGGTGCCTGACTGCTGCTCCTCGCTTATCTGGCACCATGTCTGATTGCTCGTTATCGTGTAGGCATTGTTGCAGAGCATCTTGAACATTCCCTCGCCGCCGTTTTTCCCCGCGCTGAACGCCCTTTGCCCGACAAAAATCTGATTGGGTCGGCTCACATGGATTGTCTTGGGCGCGGTGATTTCCTTGTCGCAACGCGAAACCCACAGCGGACTTGATGAATCACCGTCGAACATTACGCTGTCGAAGCCCTGCCGAGTCTTAACTTCCACACTAACGTCAAGAGTGCTGTGCTTCACGGCAAAATCCTTCTTCACGCGCCATATCCATTCGCTTGAAAGTTTCGTCTGCACCGTCGAGGACTGAACGTAGGTCGGGTTGTCGGTGAAATCAGCCGCCCATTCCGCTGAGTTTCCGCCGCTCTTGTTGTAGAGATACCATTCTTTTGTCTCCCACGTCTGAGAATGCGAGTACGATACGCTGTTTGATGTCTCGTAAGACTGCGTAATCTCCCCGCCGATCTCGCCCGTAGGTGTCTCGCCGCTGAAACCCAGTTTTCCGCTGAGGGTATAGCTCGTTCCGAACGTCCCCGTGATTGTCGTTGTGATTCCGTCCGTAACGCTTCCGTTCCTGTTCACGGTCTGGGGGGCATTGTCGCGCAGTATTACATTGCTCGTGCTGGCTCCGGGAACATAGGCTTTTATGCCGAACGTCCTCGTGTAGCCCCAGTTCGCATACCATCTTTGATCGCTGTACGGCTGATACTGCTTGAAATTTTTGGGAGTGGTGTAGGCGTTTGACTTGAAGAGGTAATAGTCATCCCCATCGGAATAATTGTGCGCTGTGTAGACCGTGAAGGAAAATCCCGCGTCATAGTTTATGTCGATTCTATTGGGATATGTGTGGCCAAACTGAGTGTACATATACTCGTTGCTGTTTAGAGCCTCATCATAATGAGAAAAAGGATGAAGCGCGTTCGGATCTTCTCCGGGAGTAATCGCTTGAGCTTTATAAAGAGGCTGATATTTCTTCTGGAAATATCCCGCGTCGCCGTCAAAATTCTGTGATGACATGTCGAGGAAATTCGCTGAACTGTCCGCCGCCGCCCTGAACTGATACATTGCCGCAACTGCCCCCGCGTCAAGCTCCGCCGCCCTCTTGTCGAGAAGAGCCGTCCACTTTATGAAGTTCACGTAACGCCGGGACTGGAACAGGTATTCCTGCCTCATGTCGGTATCGTCTGAGGCCGCCGAAACATTCACCGCGAAATCACCGCCGCTGCTCACGGAGGAAGACTCATCGCCGCTGGAAATAATGTCGGTTATCTGTGCAAGAAGAAGTGCTTTGCTTCCCTGCACCTCATACGCGAAATAGTGATCCGCCGAAACCCCGCGCCGTTTTGCGACCGCGTAAATTTCCGGGTACAGGCTATCGTCCTCCGACTCTGTCATTGGGTAAATAGGACTCTCGCCTAACGCCTCGTAAAGTTTGTTGATGTTCGCGGGTGTCGGGAAATACAGCGCAATGACATCGCCCGACTCGTAATCCGCCGAGAGTTTCGCGCCGAGACTTGAGATTGATTCCGCCGCCGAAGCTGCCCCGGATTTTCTCACCGCTGAGGCACTTGAGAGTCCGCCGTCAAGATATATAGCGTCATCCGACAGTATCATGACAAAATGAATGTCCGGGCCTTTGAACGTTTCCGGGTCAATGCCTTCCGCGATGAGTTCCTGCTCAAGCTCTGAGACTACCTGCTCAAATTCCGCCGAGTCAAAAATTTCTGACATGTTCGGGAGCTGTGTTGTTGAGGTGTCGCCCTGCGAGGTGTTGCCGCCAAGCTGAACGAGTCCGCCGCTTGAGCCTCCGCACCCGCCCGCCATGACAGCGGTGAAAAGAAGAACGAGTGCGACAATTAACGCATAAAACTTTTTCGTGGTCATTGTGGAATGATTCCTTCTTTCTGTGAAAAGGTGTACGCGATTATACTTTATTTTTTTTTGAAAACAAACGCCCGCAATCCCGCCGCGTGATAAAATTCTTTGCTGATACTACACAGGAGGTGCAAGAATCCATGCCCGAAATCACAGAGACACTCGAAAAAATAAAATCCCTCGCCGAAGCAAAGAACATACGCGAACTCAGAGCCATAACAGAAGACATGAATGACGCAGACATAGCCGACACCCTCGAACAGTTAGAGCCTGAGTCACGCATTGTGCTTTTCCGGGCGTTAAGCAGGGACATGGCCGCGGAGGTTTTCGCGCACCTTATCCCCGACACAAAGGAAGCACTTGTATCACAGCTCACAGCCCCCGAATTAGGGCATATTGTCGATGAGTTATTCCTCGATGACGCGGCTGACCTAGTAGAGGAACTGCCCGCCGATGTCGTGAACCGAATACTCGCCAATGCAAGCCCCGAAACACGCCGGGGGATAAATCAGCTATTGCAGTATCAGGAAGACTCAGCCGGAAGCATAATGACGACAGAATATATTTCCCTGCGCCCTGATATGAACGTTGAGGAGGCCTTCAGGCACATTCGGGAAGTGGGAACGGACAAAGAGACTCTCTATACCTGCTACGTTACTGACCCGAAAGGAATACTAATCGGAGTCGTTACGGTGCGTACAATGCTGTTATCGCAATACGCTGACAAGATCGGCGACATTATGACCGACTCGAACCTAATCACCGTCAACACAAACGACGACCGCGAGAAAGTTACGGAGATATTCCAGAAATATGACTTTATGGCCGTACCTGTTGTTGACTCTCTGAATCACCTTGTCGGGATTGTAACGGTTGATGACGCTATGGAGGTCTTAGAGGAGGAAAGCACAGAGGACTTTCACAAGATGGCGGCCATGCTGCCGATGGATGAGCCGTATTTGTCGATGGGAATCTGGGAGCTTGCGAAAAAGCGCGTGATATGGCTGATGGTGCTGATGATTTCGGCGACTCTCTCCGGGTCAATCCTGAATCACTATCAATCCGTATTCGCGGCTCTTCCTGCGCTGATTGCGTCAATCCCAATGCTAATGGATACGGGCGGTAATGCCGGGTCTCAGTCGTCAACGCTCGTGATTCGCGGGATTGCTGTCGGAGAATTGAAGCTCCGGGACGCATTCACTGTCCTGTTCAAGGAGATTCGAGTCAGTCTGATAGTGGGCGGGGGACTCGCGTTCGTCAATTTCTTCTACAAGTACGCGATGAGCGGGGATTGGCTTTTGTCGCTGACGGTGGGAATAAGTCTTTTTGCGACGGTGATATTCGCTCAGACTGTCGGGGGAATGCTGCCGTTAATCGCAAAGGCACTCGGATTTGACCCTGCATTGATGGCCGCGCCGATTGTTACGACGATTGTTGACGCGGGAAGCCTGACGATGTATTTTGCGGTTGCCAGCCACATTATGACCGTGTGAAAATAGCCCCCTCCGCGACCCCGTTGCCCCCTCCGTCCTTCGGACACCTCCCCCCTGCCAAGGGGGGATTTAGAGGGGTGATTTCTCCGCGACCCCTCCGCCTTTCAGGCACCTCCCCTTTCGCAGGGGAGGCAGGAGTCCCCGGCGAGTCTCTCGTCCGCCTTGCTAAGGGGGGATTTAGGGGGGTAAGATTTTCTCTCAGCTCATACAGCGGTCTAATATTATTTCCTTCACACGCGCAACCGTGTAATCAAGCCCGCCAGAAGTATCAAGCGTTACAGTCCGCGCCATCAGTCCCAGTTCATATAAACAGTCATCTATCTTTTCGCCGACTCTCGAATGAAAGTCAACTGCCCACGCTTTATTGTCGCTGAATGTCTTTGTCCGCTCGTGCATTTGTTCGGGAGTCGTCAGCAGCTTTATCCCCCATGCACGGTCGATTAATGGAGATGTACGCATTAACGCAGAAAGCCGCCGGAAACTTTTCGGGTTACGGACTGCCACATACGCCAAATTTCCCGGGTGCCACGTCTCAGAAATCGACACGCCCGGAAGATTGGCGAAATTCATATCCCGCTCAAGCTCCATTTTCGTCAATTCAACCTCGAAAGCCTCATCGCGCTTATCCGGGATTCCCTTGTCCCTGTAGAATATTTCCTTGCCGATCTCGTAACCGCACCCCGTTATGATGTTGTCCCGCTCTAATGCGCGGAGAATGCTCGTTTTCCCGCTGGCGTGAGGCCCGCAGATGAACATGAACATGAATCAATCCTCCTGTGTGAATTTGATGTTGCGCCCTAATGACTTTAGATATTTTCTCACACGTTCTTGGTGAGCAGGAATTTCACCGCCGGAATATTTTACTGTTACTGTACCTTTCCTCACGCTGACTTCCCGAATCCCGTAACGCCCCCCGAAATTCTTTGCCGCCGTCAAGCCCACAAGGTATTTCACCTCAGAAGGCACCGCCCCGAACCTGTCGGCCATCTCATCACATAATGCGTCAATCTCATCAAGACCAAGCGCGTTAATGAGTCTGCGGTAAAGCGTGATCCTCACATCGTCCTGCGGTATGTAGCTCTCAGGAATGAACCCGCCGCCGCGGTCGGAAATTATTTCGGGCTTGGGTGATTCTGTCTTGCCCCTGAGCTTGTCTAGTTCACGTTCCAACATGCTGTAGAACAAACTGTAGCTGCTGATTCGCGTGTTGCCGTGCTGAATTGTCCCGCCTGCCTCGCCTCCCCCGCGTATGTCCAAATCCCGCCGGGCAATCTCGTAGCCTGAGCCTAATTCCGTCATTGTCGCAATCGCTTCGAGACGGTCTAACGTGTCCTGATTGAGAGTCGATTTCTCCGGGTAAAAGAAGTAAGCGAATGCCTTTTCCCCTCTTCTGCCGACTCTCCCGCGTAACTGGTACATTTGCGCGAGTCCAAGCTCTTCCGCGTTGTCGATGATGATGGTATTTGCTCGGCCTACGTCAAGCCCGCTTTCGATTATCGTTGTGGCTACGAGGATGTCTATTTTGCCGTCGTAAAACTCAAGCATTGTTGACTCTAATTCTTTCTCGTTCATTTGGCCGTGAGCGAATTTTATTACAGCGTCCGGGAAAAACGCCCCTAACATTCGCATGTATTCCGGGATTCTCGCTATCTTCCCTGAGAGAAAGTACACCTGCCCCCCGCGGTTAAGCTCGAATGTTATTGCCCGGCGGATCGTTCCCGCGCTGAATTTCCCGGTGTATGTCGTAATCGGCAGGCGGTCTTCAGGAGGAGTCGACAGAACAGAAATACTACGCAGGCCGCGTAACGCCATCTCCAATGTACGCGGAATAGGAGTCGCAGAAAGACTCAGGACATCCGCCTTCCCGTAAGACATTTTCAGGGACTCCTTGTGCATTACGCCGAACCGATGTTCCTCATCAATAATCAGCAGTCCAAGCGCACGGAACTTCACGCCCTTCTGCAATAATTTATGTGTGCCGATGAGAATATCAATTTTCCCTTCTTCTGTTGACTTGAGGACTTCACGCGCCTGTTTCGCCGTAATGAAACGCGACAAGAGTCCGACATTCACGGGGAAGCCCGACAATCTCGACTGAAACGCGGAGTAATGCTGCTGTGCAAGTATCGTAGTCGGCACAAGAACGCACACCTGAAACCCGGCCATGACTACGCGGAATGCCGCCCGCAATGCTACTTCAGTCTTCCCGAATCCGACATCACCGACAAGGAGTCTATCCATCGGAAAATTTGATGACAGGTCGGACATAATATCGTCAACCGCTTTGAGCTGGTCTGCTGTCTCGTTGAACGTGAACGCCCGCACAAAATCATCATATGCGCTGTCATTCGGGGCGTAGGGGGGACGGCGTTCAAGCTCGCGTTTCGCGAATATCTCCATCAGGATTTTTGCTTCCTTCTCGGCCTGCTCCTGCGTCTTCTGGAGTCGGTGCTTCCACGTTTTTCCCTTCAGCGTGTCAAGTTTCGCCGACTCTGACTCGTGCTCGTTGAGTCCCGTCAATTTCTCCGACTGCGTTACAGGTATCAATAGCCGCTGATCGTCAGCAAACTCAATCACGAGAACATCAAGAGGAACCCCGGAAGCGTCAATAGTCTCAATCCCCCGGAAGATTCCTGTCCCGTAATCCTCATGAATCACTAGCTGACCCGGCGACAATTTCCCGCCCTCGCTCCAATCATCGGGGGTATGCCGCTGAGTGAGTGAGACTCCCGCGTTAATGCCGGATAATTCGCGCTCAGATATGAAGGCTCTTTTTGCTGACTTGTCTGTGAACCCCGCCGACAATTTTCCCTCATGTATCGTATACGGCAGTTTCTGAAACACCGGGTTGTCCGTGAATATCTCTATGCTGTAGCCGTTCGCCGACAGACTTTCGCAGAGAGTGAGAATCTTTTCGGGACTCCCCCTAAATGCCGGAAGTGAGTCGGTCATAAATTCAGCGTCAGATTTCACGGGGTCATTTGTGATTCTTACGACTGGGAATCTTGCGAGCTTTGCGAAAATGTCGGGCCATTCCTCCACAATGTAGCCTGCTTTCACCGAGTCGAAAACCTCGCGCCAAAGCCATATGAATGACTCGGCCTGTGATTCAGTTTTCGCGGGGTCATTGATGGCTATCATCGTGTCAGCTGGAATCATGTCAGCCGTAAAACTCCTTACAGCCTGCGTGATTCCGTGAAGGGTTATTTCGTCGAGGGACATTAATTCGGAGCTTGATTTCTGCGTGTCAGGGTGGAAGCCGCCAATCCGCTCTAATTCATCGTCTAGGAACTCAAACCGCAACGGCAGCGCGTACGCCGGATCGTAGACATCAATAATATACCCTCTCTGCGCGAACTGTCCCGGCATCCATACGAGGCTTGAAGGGTTGTAGCCTGAAGAGATTAGCCAGTCTTTGAGGGACTCAGCGTCAAAGGGGAGTGATTTTGCGACCCGGTAATCCATCGCCCCGACAAGGCACGAGGCCATTAACGCGCCGGGGGAAGCCGAGATTACGCCGTCTGACTCCGCCCATCTCCTGAGAATTTCTCCGCGCTCCAACAACAGCGGGCGAACGCTTCCGGGCTGAGGGGTAAGCGGCATTTCAGGCAGGAGGAAAATATTTGCGCCGGGGTGAAGAGTCCTGAAATCCTGCGCGAATGTTGCGGCCTGAGTCGAGTCGGGGAATATGGCGAGGGTGTGAGCTTTTGACGGGGTTAGCCAGGCTCTTGCGGAAATTCCTGCGCGTTCGAGGATTGTTTTGTTACGCAGGGAGGGAGTCAATGATTTTTTTGCGGGACGGGTTATCACGTGAGTATTTCCCCTTTTTGCCGATTATATCACGGCTAATCACGGAGCTTTATTGCGGCGTAAATGTCTGACAGGGCATTGCGGAATGTCTGATAGTATCTCAGGTTCAGCAGGACAAACACGGCGATGATTACGGGATTGCGTCCCTCAAGAATCTTTTTGCGGCGTGAAAGGAAGTGTATCATTCTGCGGAGTGCCTTCCGATTATGTTCGGGGATTGCGAGTCCGTCAGAAGCGTCAAGAAATTTCCGGCACATTTCCGCGTCAATGTCAGCGTTCTTTACGCGCTGTGAGATATTCGGGGGAGTCCGCCTGAATTGGTTTGTGGCGTTGCTGTCATGCCTCCTGTAAAGCACAAGCTGACGGCACATCAGATACAGCCCATCGGCGACAATGGCATACTTCCACAGCATAGAGTCGTGCAGCCTCGTGTCAATGTCCATCACGCTGAAACGGTCAATGATTTCACGCCTGAAGCAGAATGTGCAGCCCGGCCGCAAATTTCCGAGCCAGTAATCTTTGAGCCTCAGCGGGATAATTTCGCCGTCATCGCGGGCAAGATTCTTCACGTAGGAATGCGCTATCTTTTCGCTGTCCCTGAAGGGGATATAGTTCGAGGCAAGAAGGAGTATCGCCGGATTGTCATTCATGGCCGCAGCCATCGCTGAAATTTTGTCCGGCATCCATATGTCGTCCTGATCGCACGTGAAAACGTAATCCCCCGTTGCATGTCTCAGAGCCTCGCGGAAATTTCTGCTGACACCGAGATTTTTGGCGTTTCGGTAAACTGTCCACCCGTGAAGGCTCCTGTCATCGATATATTTCCGGCAGAAGTCAAATGTACCGTCATCAGAAAAATCATCAGCGATAATAACCTCATCGGGCTTCAATATCTGCTCATAGATTGAGTCTAACTGTTCGCGCAGAAACTTCACGCCGTTGTACGCGGCAATGACGACTGAAATACGCCGATTCATTTCGTGTAATGCGCCAGTCCTTTCGTGATTGATATTGAGAGATGATAACATAATTTTTCTGCGTAACGTCTGTGCTATAATCCGTAAATCCAAAACTTACGGAGAACATCATGAAAACAGTCTCAGTAATCAACATCAAAGGCGGAGTCGGGAAAACGACTCTCACTGCCAATCTTGGAGCGTACGCGGGCTCACAGGGGAAAAAAGTCCTGATGATAGATTTAGACTCGCAGGCAAGTCTGACATTCAGCTTCATTGACCCGGAATATTGGCGCGTGAAATATGCCGACACAATGACAATCAAAAATTTCTTTGACCCTATAATCAATTTTGCTGATGAAATTCCGTCCTTGTCATCGCTTGCAATACCGATAAATTTCGGCAACATGTTTCTTTCAGGCAATGAGACTCTTCACCTCGTAAGCTCACATCTTGAGATTATGAATATTGATATGTATCTGGCAAGTTCTGTGAATGTTCAGGCGGATTTGATTCGCGCTTCTACTTATCTCAAAACATACAGCCATATACGCCGCTCCCTGAAGAATGAAGCCGGAAATTATGACTTAGTTCTCATAGACTGCCCGCCAAGTTTCGGAGCCTCCGTAATGAATGCCATTGCCGCAAGCGATTATTACATTATCCCGGCAAAACTCGATTACTTGTCATCACTCGGAGTAAACAGCCTCGAAAACTATATCAGCAATTTCATGAAAGAATATAACAGGCTGACAGATGTACTCAAAGACTCACGGTACACTCACATTAACGCCGGCGTTCTCGGAATCGTTCCCATGATGGTAAATATACAGAAGGGCGATGAGATGATAGACGCCCAGGAAGAATATCTGCGTGAGTTTTCCGGCAAGGGCTATCACATATTCCAGTTTGTCAGGAACAACGGCACATTATTCGGCCCTTCACCCAAAGAAGGAGTCCCGGCAGTATTGACCCGCCCAAAATTTTTCACGCCGACCGCCCGCAAAATAGTCCGCGAGCTTCAGACATTAGGCGCGGAATTTCTTTCACTCGCAGGAATATAACGCTCTCAAAATTAGGTCTGTATATCCTCGTCCTGTCATAAAATCCTTCCCGCTGTGATATTATCTGTAAAATAAATCCGATTATAGCATTCACTGAAGGAGGTTATCACGGCCATGAAGAATATTGCCTTTATCGGTGCCGGGAGAATGGGAAAGCCTATGATCCGCAACCTAATCAAGCTGGGCTTCTCTGTTGACGTTTACGCCCGCTCAATCATGAAGGTTTACGACATAATCAGCAGCGGCGCAAAATATCACAGCTCTGTTTACGACTGTGCGAAAGATTCTGACGTGGCAATAACTATGCTGGGAGTCCCGAAAGATGTCGAGGAAGTATATTTTTCCTCCGGCGGATTACTCGACAGCATGAAGAAAGATACATACCTAATCGACATGACAACGGCGAGTCCCTCGCTGGCGAAAATGATTCATGACGAGGCCGAAAAAAGGGGGCTTCACTTTCTTGACGCTCCTGTTACGGGAGGCGTGAGCGGCGCAAAGAACGCTTCACTCTCGATAATGGCCGGGGGCGATGAGGAAGACTACAACGCCTGCCTGCCTCTTTTCCGGGCAATGGGTACGAACATAAACTACATGGGCGGGCCGGGAATGGGTCAGCACACAAAGTTAGCGAATCAAATAATCGTTGCCGGGACAATCGCGGGAGTGTGCGAGGCTATGACATATGCCCGTGCGGAAGGACTCGACATGCCGAAATTCCTGCGGGCAGTCTCAACGGGCGGGGCAAGCTCGAAACAGTTGGAGGGAGCCGGGCCGAAAATATTAGACCGCGATTTTACGCCGGGTTTCTCGGTAAAACATTTCGTGAAAGATTTGCTTCTTGCGGTTGACGAGGCCGGAAAAGAGAATCTGAATCTTGATGTCCTTCTTACTGTAATGAGCCACTACAAACAGCTTGATGATGACGGATTCGGCGAGAACGGGACTCAGGTGCTAATCAAATATTACGGAGGCTAATACATGAAACGTGTTGCGGTTTTGTGCGGAGGAGACAGCCGGGAGCGTGAAGTCTCTTTGCGGAGCGGGAAAGCTGTTGCTGACGCTCTGAATGAGGCGGGATTCTACGCGGACATGATCGACCTTCTGAGGCTTGAAGAGGCTGACAGGGTGAAGGGTTACGACGGGGCATTTATCGCCATGCACGGCGACTGGGGCGAGGACGGGCGGTTACAGGCGAGACTCTCGGAGATGGGAATACCGTATACAGGCTCAGACCCTCACGCTTGTGCGCTGGCTATGGACAAATGGGAGGCTCAGAAAATTTTTGCGAGTGCTGGAATCCCCGTCCCGAAATCTGTATTTCTCCCGAAAAATTATGATGACGTTGTGCGGGAAATTGGCCGGAATATTGTCGTAAAGCCCTGCGCGGGAGGCTCAACGGTCGGAGTCTCAATCATTCCCGAACTGACTCCGCAGAATCTCAATGACGCTGTGAGTCTCGCCCGTGAAAGTTACGCCGGGGAAGTCATAGCTGAGGAATATATCCCCGGCCATGAGATAACGTGCGCTGTTTGGGAGAACAACGGAGTAACAGAAGCATTGCCCGTGATAGAGATTAAGCCGCATGAAGGCTACTACGATTACGCGAACAAATACACGAAAGGAGCGACAGAATATATTTGTCCCGCTGAAATTGACGATGAGACCGCGAAACGAATCGGCGATTACGCGGTGAAGGCTCATAACGCGCTGGGCTGTCGTGCATACAGCCGGGCGGATTTCAGATTGTCGCCTGAAGGTGAAGCATATATACTTGAGGTGAACACAGCCCCCGGAATGACAGCAACAAGCCTCGTACCCAAAGCGGCAAAAGCAAGAGGCATAAGCATGGCCGAATTTGTGAAAGCAATAATGAACATGGCCAAAATTTAGCAATACTTGATATAATTACGTCATCGCACAAAAATTTTCACACAAAAATATTTTTACCCTTCAGGAATCAACGGTAAATTTTGCCGTGATTAATATATATTTTGAGGAGGATAAAATTTTCATGGACTACGCAGCAGAATCACTCAGGCTTCACGAGCAGTGGAAGGGAAAAATTGAGGTCATCGCCACAGTTCCCGTCAAGACAAAAGAAGATCTTTCCCTTGCCTACACGCCGGGCGTTGCTGAACCCTGCCTCGCGATTCAGAAAGACGTAAACAAGAGCTACGATTTGACACGCCGTCATAATCTCTGCCTTGTCGTAACGGACGGAAGCGCAGTACTCGGACTCGGCGACATCGGCCCGGAAGCAGGTATGCCCGTCATGGAGGGAAAATGCGTTCTCTTCAAGTCGTTCGGAGGCGTTGACGCTTTCCCCCTGTGCGTGAAAACGAAAGACGTTGACGAGTTTGTCGAGACCGTCTACAACATTTCAGGCTCATTCGGCGGGATTAATCTTGAGGACATAGCCGCGCCCCGGTGCTTTGAGATTGAGCGAAAGTTGAAGGAGAAGTGCGACATTCCGATTTTCCACGACGACCAGCACGGGACAGCCGTTATCACTCTCGCGGGACTCATCAACGCGCTTAAAGTTGTGGGAAAAGACATCGGCAAAATCAAAGTAGCCGTAAACGGAGCAGGAGCCGCCGCAATCGCAATCACAAAATTACTCATCTCAGCAGGACTCAAGAACGTAACACTTTGCGACCGTACAGGAATCGTCTACAAGGGACGCGAGAAGGGCATGAACTGGATAAAGTCCGAGATGGCCGAAATCACTAACCCTGAAGGACTCAAAGGCTCACTCTCTGACGCAATGAAGGGCGCGGATGTCTTCATCGGTGTGTCAGCACCCAACAGCGTAACTCAAGACATGGTGCGCTCAATGGCAAAAGACCCGATAATCTTCGCATGTGCCAACCCGACTCCCGAAATTTTCCCCGACGACGCAAAAGCAGCAGGGGCGGCGGTAATCTCAACAGGAAGAAGCGACTTCCCGAATCAGATTAACAACGTTCTTGCATTCCCCGGAATTTTCAGAGGAACATTTGACGTAAGAGCCAGCGACATCAACGAGGCCATGAAGGTTGCGGCTTCACACGCTCTTGCGGATCTTGTCGAACCCGAAAAGCTCGGCCCGGATTACATCATTCCGGCGGCGTTCGATCCGAGAGTCGGCCCGGCAGTGTCAAAAGCTGTTGCAGAGGCCGCGAGAAAATCAGGTGTAGCGAGGTTATAGCACATGGAAGAATACAGAGGCTTCAAGATTTTCGCGCTCCCTCCGAAATATTTTGCGCTGTTCGCGGTTGTCGTATTGCTGGCGGCAATGTTGGGAGTCCTTCCGGCGGGCATGGCCGGATGTTTCGCGTTCATGATTGTCTGCGGGGCTATCCTGCAGGAAATCGGCGACAATCTACCAATCGTAAATACATTCTTGGGCGGCGGCCCTGTCGTGATAATTTTCGGCATGGGATTCCTGCGCTACATGAACTTTTTCGGCGTGTTCGATGTAATTTCCGGCTTAATCGGTAAGACTGGCTTCACAAAAATTTTGATGACGAACATTGATACGTTCTTCAAGCCTGCCGGGGCATTTCTCGATTTCTACATAGCGGCGTTAATCACAGGCTCAATTCTCGGAATGAACCGCAAACTTCTCGTGAAAGCGGCGGCGCGTTACTTCCCGGCAATTTTCGGAGCTATTGCGTTATCGTTCGGGCTTGTGGCACTTGCAGGACATTTCAGCGGATTCGGCGTTGTGAAAGCTGTCCTCCTTATCGCGCTTCCCATAATGGGCGGCGGAATGGGAGCAGGAGCAGTACCCCTCAGCAAAATTTTTGAGTCTTCCGGCACAATGACCGCTGAAGAGGCTATCTCAATCATGAATCCTGCTGTCGCTATCGGAAATGCTACATCAATCGTTCTTGCGGGAATCCTCGTGAAAGTCCTCGCGGGAAAATTCTTCAACGGACAAGGCTCACTCATGAAGACCGGCGCGAATGATGACCCGGCAGAATACGAAATTTCACCCGAAATGCAAGCCAAGCGCGACAAAGTTACAGTAACGAATCTCGGAATCGGTCTCCTTGTCGCAACAACATTCTTTGCATGGGGCTACATTGTTGCGGGAATATGGATTAAGTTAGTACCTGCGGTGAATATTCATGCTTACGCGTGGATGATTATCACGGTCGCTCTGTGCAAAGTCTTCAACGTACTTCCCGAATTTATAGAGGTATGCTGCTATCAGTGGTTCCAGTTCGTAATGAAGAATCTCACGTCAATGCTTATGGTTGGAATCGGACTGTGCTACTTGAGTCTTGACGTGGTAATCAGCAGCTTCAGCATGATGTATTTATTGATGTGCTTCCTTGCGTGCATAGGGGCGTTTGTCGGAGCGGGTCTCATTGGCGCGATGGTCGGCTTCTATCCTGTCGAGGCGGGAATCACTGCGGGGCTTTGCATGTCGAACATGGGCGGAACGGGTGATGTTGCTGTGTTGTCGGCGGCTCACCGCATGGAGCTAATGCCGTTCGCGCAGATCTCCTCACGTCTTGGAGGCGCAATAATCCTCATCATTGGCTCGTTAATGCTTTCGACTCTTGGCAGCATGTTATAGGGGTGATTGTATGAAGAAGTTACTGCTTGCGTTTTTGATTGCGGGAATTTTCGCGGGTTCTGCGTTCGGCGTTGGCATGAGAATGGGAGCTTTGACACAGCAGAATATGAGCGCGGAAGAGTTCGCAGAGTTCATAAAATCCCAGGAGAGAAATTTTTTCGGCTGGAAGATTATGAACACGAATCACAGACTCGATGACACATTCACATATTTTGACTCCCTAACGTCTATGATTATGGCTCTTCATTCCGGGAAAATTGACGAGGCCGCCCTCCCTGAGCCTGTCGCCGAATATGTCAGGACAACGGACGCTGGAGTCGAAATTTCCTGCGCGCTTCATTCGAGAACGACTCACCTTGCGTTAGGCTTCAGGAGCGATGACGGCGGGCAGAGGCTCTGCGACATGGTAAACAGTGCTTTAGAGGCCATGAAGTCAGACCGCAGACTCAGCATACTCACGTCAAAATATCTTCGCCGCTCAGGCACAACACTCCCGGCGGCTGAGTCGTTCGCGAGTTTTCCCGGAGCTGAAACGGTGAAAGTTGCTGTTACGGGAGATTTGCCCCCGCTCGACATGATTGCGCCTGACGGAAGGCCGATAGGGTATAACACCGCTGTATTGTCGGAAATCGGCAGGAGAATGGGAGTCAACATTGAGCTTGTGAACATTGACTCAGGAGCGAGAACAAGCGCGTTAATGTCCGGGAGAGTCGATGCTGTTTTCTGGTATCAGGTCTGGGAAGGAGTCGAGAAACAGCCCGACGCGCCCGCAGGAGTCCTTCTCTCTGAGCCTTATTACGAGTGGGATACGCTCCTTCACTTGAGGCACTATGTGAGGGACTAATGAATGTCCTGCCTTCAGTGCAAGAATGATTCGCCTGACGCAATAAAATTCCGTTTGCTTGAAGTTCACACGTTACACATCAGGGACTTTGACGGCGAGAAAATTATTCAGGCATTAGGCGAGTTTCAAGACTACGAAATTTGTACGGCCTGCGCTCTTAGGGGGGCGCGGGTTTTTCTTTATCCGGCAAAATTGATACTGCGGAAATGTTTTCCGTTCGTGATTCTGTTGCTTGCGGGAATGATTCTGAGTCTTCTGCTGACTGTTAATGACTCATGGCCGGGACTTGAGGGAATTTTTGCGGTGAAAGCTATCGGGCCTCTTTCTGTTGTTGTGGGATTGTCGGGAATTTTTGCGAATGTCCGGGAGATTCTGAGAGTCCGCGAGTCCGTCAGCAAAATGAATCATGACGAGGCTTTGAGATTTTCGGCGTATAGTCTCGTGCTGAAGAACGCCCCGAAAAAGTATCAGGACAACGACATAACATATATCCCCGTCAGCAAAGAGAGTCAAAACATGACCCCTTCACAGCTTGCGGAGAAATACAATCTTCTTTCAGCAATCGCAGTTAAAGCACATAAACTTATACAGGAGGAAAAAATTTATGAGTGAGAGTTTTCTTGCGGCGTTAAGGGTAGTATGCCCGATGATTATATTGATGGTAATCGGCTGGCTTTGCCGGGTAAAAGGAGTAATCTCGCGCCCGGCCATGAAAGAATATGACAGGCTGATATTCCGTATCTTTATGCCGTTATTGCTGTTCAAGAATATATACGAGATGGATTTCTCCGGGGGCTTTGCGTTGAAGGAGATGATGTTCACGGGGATATGCCTGCTGATTCTGTTTGCGTTCTGCCTCCGCTTTCCGTCAAGACTCACGGCTGACCCTCGGAAGTCTTCCGTAATAGGGCAGGCGGTCGTGAGGGGGAACTATATCATATTCGGCGTGGTAGTCTCAGAGGCTCTATACGGCGAGGGCAATATAGGCATGGTAATAATGATGAGCATGTTAGTTGTGCCGATGGTAAATATATTCTCGGCGGTGCTTCTTGAGGCTGGGCGGTCAGGAAAATCGAGTCCGGCAAAATTATTCCTGGCTGTGCTGAAGAATCCCATGATAATCGGGGCGATATTCGCGTTTGCCTTCAAGGGGCTTGGCATAACGATACCAGCAATATTATGGTCAGTGATACGGAGCATAGCGAACTCAACAACGACAATCAGCTTCATATCGCTGGGAGTCGGTCTCGACATGGCGGACGCTGTTGCGGACAGGAGGCTTCTTGCGTGGGGTGTAATAATGCGGATGATAGTGCTTCCGGGAATCGTGATACCTCTGGCGGTGCTTACGGGGTTCAGGGGCCAGAGCCTCTGCGCGATGATGGTAACATTCGCGGCACCCTCTGCGGTTGCGTCATACCCTATGGCGGTTGCGATGGGTGCTGACGGTCAGTTAGCGGGTCAGTTAGTTTGTGCGACAACAATACTTTCTGTGCTGACTATATTTCTGTGGACGTTCGCGTTCAAGAGCATGGGAATGATGTGATTATCGCACAAAAAAATCCCGGCCATGACTCAATCACAGCCGGGAAAATTTATTGTCTTCCCTGAAGATTATTCCGCCGGAGCGGGCGCAGGGGTTTCCGCCGGAGCAGGTGCCGGGGCTTTCTGCGCGTTGTCGATTGCTGTTGCGGGCTTTGGCTTTGAGGCTTCTGCGACTTCTTCGAGGCTCTTCTCAAGAACAGTAGCGAGTCCGTTCGTTGCGTTGTCGATTCTCTTGTAGAGGTCTCTCACTCCCTGAATCGCTAACACATCGCTGAAGAATGAATTATCGTACTCAATCAGCTTCATTCCGCCTTTTACGAGGATTGCCTTGTTGCTCTTGTCGATCTCCTCAAGTTTCGGGCGCATTTCCTGCAATGCTTCAGCTACTGCCTTGTCGAGGACTGCTTTATGTTCGGGCTTGAGTGCCTTATAGATTTTGTCGTTGATGCAGATCTGATTGCAGTAGAGAATGTGATTCGTGCAGGCTAGGAATTTCTGTACTTCCTCAAAGTGCGCGCCCACGCATGTGTCTGCGGCGTTCTCCTGAGCATTAACAGTACCGCTCTGAAGTGAGAAGTAAAGCTCGCCCCATGCTAACGGTGTAGGCTCCGCGCCGATTGCCGTCCAGAAGTCCATGTGATTCTTGTTCTCCATCGTACGAATCTGAAGTTTTGCGAAATCCGTCAATGTCTCCAAATCTTTATTGGCCGTCGCGAGTCTGTATGTTGCGTTCTGCATGAAGCCGAGAAGGTGAAGCCCGGCTTTTTCGTAAGCCGCTGACATTTTGCGGTGGAACTCTGAGTCGCCGTTCAAAACTTTGTCGATCGTATCGCCGTCATATCTCGCAAATACCATCGGCAAGTCAAAAACTGCCATCTCAGGAATGAATGACACTATCGGGGCTGTCTGGCATACTGTGATAGCGATATACCCCTTCTGAGCCTGACGGAGCAAATCAGCGTCCCCGCCTAATTCGCCGTTCGGGAAATAGTCAATGACGAGTCCGCAGTTCGCAGCCTTCACTTTCGCTTGAATGAGCTGTGCAAATACCTGGCCTGCCGCGCCTTTCGCTGTAGTGTCGGCGGTAACAAGCCACGTTTCATCAAATTCTGACGCTCCGAAAGCGCATGAGCCGAGCGCAAGAACTAACATAAGGGCAACGATAAATTTTCTCATGATTCACCCCTCCTAATATGCAAGCCACGTGCTTATCTCAGGAATGTAGACAATCAGCGCCAATGAAAGCAAGAATGCCACGATAAACGGGAAAGCCCTCTTTGCGACATCCATCGGCTGATCCTGAGAGATATTTCCGGCCACAAACAAATCGAGTCCGAACGGAGGAGTCGCAAGCCCTATCGACAAGCAGCACACAAGGACAACGCCGAAATGTACCTCATCAACTCCGAGCATTTTCACAGCAGGAAGCAGGACGGGTGCGAGAATGATAATCGCCGGGCCTGTGTCCATAATCATGCCGAGAATCAAGAAGATTATTGTGCATATCGTGAGTACTGATGTCGAGCTGTGGAAGTTTGTGAGAATGAAATCCTGCACCGCTGATGTTGCATGTGTGAGCGACAGAACGCGCCCGAATGCCGTTGCGAATGCGAGAATGAATGCGAGTCCGCCGTAAGTTTTCACCGAGCTTGTGAGAAACGCAGGAAGAGCCGAGAAGCTGATTGTCCGCTCAATGAAGAGACATACAATAATCGCGTAGAAGACCGAGACGACAGCCGCTTCCGTCGGTGTGAAGAATCCCGAATAAATACCGCCGAGAATGATTAACGGACACATTAACGCCCAGAAAGAATCCTTCAGCAGGGGCATGAATCCGTTTGCGCTGATTTCGTCAAGCCTTTTCTGTGTCTTCTCGTTAATCTCCGCTTTGTTGTCTTTGTTCGTAGCGCAGTAGAAAACAGCATAGGCCATGAGGAACAATCCGATTAATATTCCGGGAAATACACCGCCCAAGAATAATTTTCCGGTTGAAACGCCCGTAGCCAGTGAGTAAAGGACGAAAGGGATCGACGGCGGAATGATGACTCCGAGCCCGCCCGCAACCGCGATTAATCCCGCCGCCCATGTCTTGTTGTAGCCAAGATCTACCATGAACGGAATGCACATTGCACCAACTGCCGCCGTTGTTGCAGGGCCTGAACCTGAAATAGCACCGTAGAACAAACACGTCAAAACTACCGCGCAGGGTACGCCGCCCGTGAATCTTCCGACAAAATACGAGAAGAAGTTAAAGAGCTTCTTTGAGATTCCGCCCTCGGCCATGATAACGCCGCCGAGAATGAACAGGGGAACCGCAAGAATCGGTGTTGAGTTTGCGCCGGATAATGTGTTGTCGACAATCTGAGGAATGACTCCGCCGCGTGCCATCATGAGAATGGGAGCGACTGAGCCGAGAATCATACTTACCCCGATAGGTATCGAGAGTACTATTGCTACGAGAAATACTACGAATACGAGTAACGCCGCCATTGATTACTTCGCCCCCTCTGACTTTGCAGCCGCTTCAAGTTCGGCCTTTGCGTCAAGCTGTGTCTGCTCAAGAGTCGTAAGCTCCCTCTCGTTAAACTTGCTGAGATGGATAAAGAACATCTGAACCGATCTGAGAGTCGCCAGGCAGAACCCGAAAAGCCCTACCGCGTACAGCCACCACATAGGCCAGTTCATAGCCGGGGAAGTCTCAGCTTTCGCGCCTTCAAGCATTTCACCCTTAGCCCATTTGAGGCACTCTATGCAGTGATACGCAAGAAGAGCCATGCACACGCCTACGATTACATCAACGCATAAATTTATGACCTTGCGGACTTTTTCGGGGAGAAGGTCAATCACGACATTGACGCGGAGCATGTTTGCTTTTCTGACTGTGTAGGGAAGGGAGATAAATACGCTCATTATCCACATGAAGCGCGAGAACTCCTCAGCCCACGTAAGCGACGGCAGAAACGGAATCTTTCTGACGATAACCTGAAGCATCATGACACATGCAATCAGTATCAGAAATATGACCATTAAGCACTCTTCAAAATGCTCATCAAGCCATTTGAACATGTGTTAAATCCTCCTGACTGTGAAAAAATTAAACAACCCCCCGCAAACCTCACAGGGGGAAATTTCCTGAATTACTCCGACTGAGACGCGATTAAATCCTTTGACCGTCCTGCCCTCAGCACGTAGCTGTCTAAATCATGGCCGACAATCTCGCGAATCTTCCGGGACATTTCCATTACTTTAAGCACATCAACGCCCGTAGCAATTCCCATCTCATCAAGCATATTGATTACGTCCTCTGATGAGATATTGCCAGCCGCGCCGGGGACGAAAGGACATCCGCCGAGTCCGCCGAATGAAGCATCAAAGCGAGTCATTCCCGCCTGCATTGCCGCAAGAATATTCGCCATTGCCGCGCCTCTCGTGTTGTGGAAGTGAAGCCACCATGAAGCCTGCGGATATTTTTCCCGTACGTGCTTGCAGAGATCGTAGACCTGATTCGGGACTGCCTGCCCTGAAGCGTCAGACAGCGAAATTTCGTCAATTCCGACCTTCAGATAGGCTTCTATTATCGCGTCAACGTCTTCAACGGGAGTCCTGCCTTCCCACGGGGACGCATACGGCATTGAGATTGAGCCGGATATAGCTATGTGATTCTCGTTGGCCATCTTCACGCAGTCAGCAAAACCCGCAACGCTTTCCTCCGGGGTGCGGTTAAGGTTCTTGAGATTGTGCATACGGCTTGCGGAAACATTGAGCTTCACTTTCTTGCAGCCGCAATCTATAGCCCGCTGTACTCCGCGTGTGTTGGGAATGAGGGCGCGCAGTTCAACATCTGCAGGAATCTCGCCTATACGCTTGAATATCTCGTCAGTGTCGGCCATCTGAGGGACTCTTTTCGGGTGCATGAATGAGCCTACCTCGATAACCTTATATCCCGCGTCAATGAAGCCCCGCAGGATTTCGAGCTTCTGCTCTGTGTTCGGGTAAACTTTCTCATTCTGTACGCCGTCGCGCAGACCGACTTCACATATTGTTACTTTTTCGGGTAAATTCATCGCCTATGCACCTGCCTGTGCGTTATGTATTCTCGTGAGCATGTCTTTCAGCTCGCCGACCTGAATTTGACCGGGTGCGCTCACCTGACCTGCCGCCCCGAATGTCATACATGAGCCGGATAATTCACACGCAACACGGCTCATCATTCCGAGAGGCCCCATCGAGATTGTGAGATAGGGACGGTCAGTAACATTCCCGAACTCAACGGACGCGGCAATCACGGCTAATACGTCCTCTTTTGACTTGGGCATTACGGCGGCTTTCGGGATGTCTGCTCCTGCTCCCTGCTGATGTCTGAGAGTCGTTACAATCTCGTTTGCATGTGGAGTCGCCGAGAAATTATGACGCGAACCGACAACGAGACAGCCTGCTTTGTGAATCTCGTCAACAAGTTTTGCAGAATAATTTGACGCGGGCGCGTTCCAGTCCGTAATGTTCCAGAACATTTCAACGTCAACCAAATCCGCGTCTCCGCTCTGAGCTACAGCCTTGTTTGCTGCCTGATAGTCTGAAAATGTCGGTGCAACTTCTCCGCCTTCAGGTTTCGTGCGAATCGTGAAAAGTATCGGCGTATCCTTCAGCACTCCGCGTAATTCTTTGAGGGTCTCCAAAAGTTTCGGCGTGTTGAACAAATCCTCGTAGAAATCCGCTCTCCACTCTACCAAGTCAGCAGGAAGCCGTGTAATTTCGTCGGCCTTTGCGAGAATGTCAGCTTTTGTTTTTGCGACAATAGGGACGATTGTTTTCGGGACACCTGCGCCGAGTTCAACGCCCCGGATTGTGATTGCCTTCATGATTTAGTCGATACCGTTGGCGGCAAAATACTTCTTTGCCACATCGAGGCACTGTTTTGCGTGTCCAGCAACGCCGCGGGCTTTAATCTCAGCGAGATTCGGAAGCTCAATCGACAGCGGGATGTTGGGCATTGCCTTTACCATGTCAGCTATTGCCATTGCGCCTTCGCCCGGATACATTCTGCCTTCACGCGCCGTAAAGAGCATGAGGTCATCTTTGATGTTGTCGAGTACGGGGTCTCCGTTGGGCATGTCATCGGAGGGCTTTCCTGCGGGGCCGTCGCAGAGGTGAATGAAGCGGAAATATTTTCGCGGAGTCCTCGCAAGCTCTGAGCCAGTTACGCCTGCCCTGCCTGCGTGAAGTGTGTCGACCATCACGAAAACGTTATCCCTGTACAAGTCATCGATGAGGGAAATATCTTCCTGAAGGTTACGGACACCTGCCCAGGGAAGGAACTCAATGTTGAACATGAGTCCGAACTCTTTTGCCATGTCGGCGACTTTTCCGGCGGTCTCTGTGTACCATTTGCGGTCGCGTGTCCACACTGAGCCAAGTACGTCCGTTGCGCCTAATTTCGCGGCGGCCTCGAATGCGGGCTTGTACTCGTTGATGTCGAGGTCTTTGCGGATTCGTGCAAGCTCAATGTCCATCAGCGGCATGTCGTATTCTTTGAGGGCGGCTTTGATGTCGGCGAAAAGTTTCGGGTCATCCTGCGGGAGGAATGAAGGCTCGCCGGGAAGGTGCATAGGAATTGTGCGGAGGCTCACATAGTCATAGCCTGCTTCTTTTGCGATTTTGATCTGATCCATCGGATTTGTGCCGGGGATTGTGAGGTAAGCCAGTGAAAATTTACGTGCCATTTGTGAAACTCGTTCTCCTTTCAATGTAAATAAATTTTGCGACCCCATCCGCGACCCCTCCGGCCTTCGGCCACCTCCCCTTTCGCAGGGGAGGCAAGAACACGGGCGAGTCCCTCGTCCCCCCTGCCAAGGGGGGAGGGAGCGACAGCGGAAGGGGGGTAGAATCCCCTGCCAAAGGGCTAGAAAGCGATAGCGGAAGGGGGGTAGACCTTACTTTCCTTCTTTTTCCTTCATGATTGTCTCAAGAGTCTGGCGCATTACGTCAAGCGGCACAGCCTGCCCGCCCGTCCACAACTGAATCTGCCGCAGTCCCTGATACAATGACATTCCGAGTCCGTTAATCGTTGTGCAGCCTACTTCAGCGGCTTCTTTGAGGAAACGTGTTGTAGCGGGATTATATGTCGCGTCAAAGCAAATGTGCGACGGCTTGAGGAATTTTTTGTCAACGCAGGTATATTCCTCTTTGCCCTTCATGCCGAGTCCCGAAAGGTTGAGGATAATATCTGTCTCATCGAGAGCCTTCTTGATTCCGGCCTCGTCAGCTGCTCTTACGGGTACGCAGACTCCGGGGTAGAACTTGTTGATTTCCTCGCTGAGAGTCTCGCATTTCTCTGAACGTGAAGAGATGTAGATTTTCTTTGCGCCCTCGTTGGCAAGCTCAAGGCAAACGCTCCTGCCTGTGCCGCCCGCGCCGAATGAGAACATAACTTTGTCTTTGATGACGCAGCCGTGCTCTTTGATGTCGCGCAGTGCTCCGTAGCCGTCTGTGTTGTAGCCGATGAGCTTTCCTGATTCTGTTTTGACGACTGTGTTCGAGCTTCCGATTTTCTTGCAGAGGGGATCTAAATCGTCGAGGTACTGCATTACGGCTTCTTTGTTGGGCTTTGTTACGGCGCAGCCGAGAAACGTGGGCATGTAGCGTATACCGTCAATGATTTCCTTCAAGTGCGTGCTGTCTGCCTCGCAGTAGCAGTACACCATGTTGAACCCTGCCGCCTGATACGCTGAGTTCTGCATTCTTGCGGCGAATGACTGACTCAGAGGCGTTCCGATAAGTGCGATAAGTCTGCTGTTAATATCAATCTGCATACTATTAACGCTCCTGACATATGAAATTTTGTTGAGAAATTTGTGATTGAACGTGATAATTTTATTCACACCGCGCAAAGAATGCAAACATAATTTTACTGGTATCGAAAAATTTTTGTGAAGGGTAAAAAAAATTACCCCCGGTGTTTTTTGCCGGGAGCGTAATTTTTTCATTAGTATGTTTCTTATTGTGTACGCTGAAATTATTTCTGTGTAGCTAACCCATATGCGATTACTGTTATAGCAGCACCAGCAACATGACCTGCAACCGCTGTAACACGCTCTCCTACAGGAGTAGCACCGATACTGGCACCCACGATAGCAGCTCCCCCTATAATAGGTAATGCAAGACCGCCAGTGAAGAAAACCGCAGCAGCACCCAACAGACCACCGACTACACCGCCCACTGCCGTATCTCTGACAGCCTCTCCCCACGTCCTAGCGAGCGCAGGCTCAACGACCGCAAACATCATGACGCACACGACCAACAGCGCAACAACTTTTGACTTCTTCAACATGATTATTCCTCCTCTCAAAACTTAACGCCTGACCCCGTAAGTCTGACACAGCGCACTCAATCCGCCCTTGAACCCGGAGCCGATCGCATTGAACTTCCATTCCCCCGAATGACGGTACAATTCTCCGACAACAACAGCAGTCTCAACCGAGAAATCCTCGCCCAAGTCATAGCGGATTAACTCTTTGCCGTTTGAGTCATCTGCTATGCGTATGAATGCGTTTGAGACCTGGCCGAAATTCTGCCGACGTTCTTCCGCCTGGTATATCGTTACTGTGAATACTGCCTTGTCGATATTGCCGGGAATCTTGCTGAGGTCGATTCGTATCTGCTCATCATCGCCTTCACCTTCACCCGTCAAATTATCGCCCATGTGAATCACCGCGCCGGAATTGTGCTTCAAGTTCCTGTAGTACACAAAATCGTTGTCCGCTGTTACTTTGCCGTCAGCACCCAGAAGAAACACAGACGCGTCAAGGTCAAACGCCGAACCGCCATCATATTTGTTGACATCCCAGCCGAGTCCGACAAGAATTTTTGACAGCCCCGGATTCCCTTTCGTGAGGTCAACTTTTTGCCCTTTGAGTAAATTTACCATACTGAAATATGCCTCCTTTGTTTTATTTGTTTGAACAACTGATGATATATACTGTCCGTTTCATTCCTCCTTTCAATGTACAAAACGTTGCGCCAAACAGCTCCAACTTCACGAAGAAACTACCCGGCGCAAGAGTAAAAGCACACAACTAATAATCATCTACCTTGCGCTATGCTATAATAACCGCAGGACAAGATACGATTAAATGAGTCTCAGCTCACATTAATTGAGTGCTGAAAACATAAATTGATGAAATAGATTATAGCACAGAAAATTTCTTGTCCTTGTTTTTTATGTCTTCATTTCATAATTTCACCGCAATAATTTATCCCAAGAGCTGAAATTCTGTAGTTGATTCCGATTCTCTTTCGTGGCATAATTACCCGCAACAATTTTCCCAAGAGGTGAAACAGTATGCGTAATCACAGAATCACTATCAGCATTCTTGAGGCCGTATGCTGTTGTCGTCCCTTCACATTCTAACTTCGCGCAAGTAAGTTCCATTTTCACACACAAATTTTTCGTTCACGCCTGAGATTTAGCCAGGCAATTATCACATTAACACAAAAGGAGTCGTGTACCATGTCAGGAGTCTATACTTCAGTCGATCAGCTTATAGGACATACTCCGCTGCTTGAGCTTGTGAGAATTGAGAGGCATTTTTCCCTTCACGCAAAAATCCTCGCCAAGCTCGAATACTTCAACCCCGCCGGAAGCGTCAAAGACAGAGTCGCAAAATCAATTCTCGATGACGCAGAGTCAGACGGCAGACTTACCCCCGAAAGCGTCATAATCGAACCCACAAGCGGAAATACAGGTATCGGGCTGGCCTCAGTCGCCGCGACAAGGGGCTACCGTGTCATTATCGTAATGCCCGAAACAATGTCCGTTGAACGCCGCAAAATCATGAAGGCTTACGGAGCGGAATTAGTTTTGACGGAAGGCAAAGCCGGCATGATGGGCGCAATCAAGAGAGCCTCGGAAATTGCTGACGAGACTCCCGGCTCATTCATTGCGGGGCAGTTCGTCAACCCGTCAAACCCGAAAATTCACCGTCTCACTACAGGCCCGGAAATCTGGCAGGATACAGGCGGGAATGTCGACATACTCATTTCAGGAGTCGGCACCGGGGGGACTCTCACGGGAACAGGCGAATATCTCCGCTCAGTCAAGCCCGGCATAGAGATTATCGCCGTAGAGCCGTCCGGGTCTCCTGTTCTTTCGTCAGGGCGAAAAGGAAGCCACAAGATTCAGGGAATAGGCGCGGGATTCGTTCCTGAAGTCCTCAACACAAGACTGTATGACGAGATTATTACCGTTGACGACTCTGACGCAATCAACGCCGCAAAACTTACGGGAAAATTTGAGGGCTTCCTCGCGGGAATATCATCGGGAGCCGCGCTTCATGCCGCGATTGAAGTCGCAAAACGCCCCGAAAATGACGGAAAGAACATCGCGGTTATCCTCCCTGATTCGGGCGAAAAATATTTGTCGACAGAATTATTTGCGGACTAGCTCATGAATATCAGCGAGGCTGTAACGTCAGCAGAAGAAGGACTCAAATCCCGCGCTGACAGCAGAAATTACAACGGCATAAAGGAGAGCATAGAGTCGGCATTCGTCAATATACAGTCGGCGATGTTCCCGGCTCATGTCAACTACGAAGAGAAAAACATTGCTGAAAGTTTGCGGCTTGCGGCTGAAAATCTCAGGTCAGCAATATCACGGTTAATGAATGATTCTGACGGCGAAAAGTTCACGGCCATGCTAATATCTCGTCTCCCGGAAATAAAGCGGGTGCTTCTCACGGACATTACAGCAGCTTATGAGGGAGACCCAGCCGCGAAAAGCCCTGACGAAATAATTTTGGCCTACCCTGCTTTCACGGCAATAAGCGCGTACAGGACAGCCCACGAGCTTTATGTTATGGGAGTGCCGTTAGTCCCGCGAATCATAACCGAGTACGCTCACTGGCTCACGGGAATCGACATTCACCCGGGCGCGGCAATCGGGGAATATTTCTTCATAGATCACGGAACAGGAGTCGTAATCGGCGAGACTTCAACAATCGGCAGGAGAGTCAAAATCTATCAGAATGTTACGATAGGCGCGAAAAGTTTTGACGTTTCCCCGGACGGCTCACTAGTGAAGGGGATAAAGCGTCATCCCGACATCGGCAATAATGTTGTGATTTACGCGGGGGCGACTATATTGGGCGGTGATACGGTCATCGGGGACGACTGCGTAATAGGCGGAAATGTCTGGCTGACTCACTCTGTAGAGGCCGGGCAGGTTGTCGTTAGGTGAAATTTTCCCTCCTGTATAATTTCTGCGGGAGGGATTTTTCTTGATTAATTACTGGACGGAGCAGAGCATAATTTTTGCGGGGCAGAGGAATTATCTTGACGAGCTATTCAGAGTATACCCGGTGAATCCTAACTTGCGCCGGGAGCTTTCACAGTCTCAGGCCGAAAAATTAATGTCGGCTTATGACTCACGCGACAACATAAGGCTTGTTGAAACTTTGCTTGACACTGAACTTTTCCCGCTGAAAGATTCGTATGTTCCTTTTCTCAGGCATGACAGGGGAGCGATAATGCGGAATCCTCAGACGGTGAACAGGATAGCCGGAAATTTATACCAGATGGGAATCGATGCAATAATAGAAAAATGCACAGCCCCGAAAGAAACAAACAGGCAGATGGGGCCGATGTTCAAAAACTGGATAGCACGAAACGTTATCGGAGTCCCAATTCTGAATGACCCGGAAAAATTTTTGCACATGAATGACAACTGCATACTAAATTCTTCAGACGCTTTAATGCAGGACTTCTCACAAAAATATTTGGGCTTCACACGCAACAAGGGAGTCGACTTTCTCGCAAAGTTTCACGGAAAATATATCGCGGGCGAGGCAAAATTTCTGACAGATTTCGGAGGACATCAGAACGCGCAGTTTGATGACGCATTAAGCACACTTCACAGCTTCAGGCCGTCACGATTTGACGTTATCCCCGTTGCAATTATTGACGGCGTAATCTACATCAGCAATCACAGCAAAATGCATGAATATATTTACCGTCACCCGCAGGATAATATCATGTCCGCTCTAGTTCTCCGTGAATTTCTCTACTCACTGTAAAATGCTCCGGCTTTCTTTTGACGGAAGATTATTGCGCGATGAAGTTCTGCAAAAAGCACACAGCACCGCCGCCAATATCAATATCACGCTTGACACGTCACAAAATTATCTCTTCATGGCCGAAAACTTTTCCGCATTGTCGCTCCTCCTGAAATATTACACAGGAAAAATTGATCTCGTCTACACGGATCCGCCCTTCAACACGCAGAATGACTTTTACATTTCCGACACCCGCGCAAATTCCGTAAGCGCAGTGAAATCCCGCAGAGCATACCCCGACAAGATGACCCGGGAAAAATTCCTTGCCTTTATGCGTGAGAGGCTCATACTGATTCATGAATTGCTGTCTGACAGAGGCTCGCTCTATCTTCACATTGACTGCAAGACCGGCCATTATGTGAAAATTATGCTTGATGAGATTTTCGGGGCTGAGAACTTCATGAATGACATTGCCCGCGTGAAATCGAATCCCAAGAACTTTTACCGCCGTGCATGGGGCAATGAGCGCGACATGATTCTATTTTACGTCAAGAAATCCGGCCTCAACATATGGAACGACATCAAAGCCCCCCTCAATGATTCCGAGATTCTGCGGCTTTTCCCGAAAACTGACACTGACGGAAGGCGATACACTACGATTCCTCTTCATGCCCCCGGCGAAACTCAGGGCGTTACCGGGCGGGCGTGGCGGAATATTCCCGTTCCACCCGGCCGACATTGGAGGACTGACCCGGCGAATTTTGACGCTCTCGACTCGCAGGGACTCATAGAGTGGTCAGCGTCAGGCAATCCCCGAATCAAAAAATACGCGGACGGTCACAGCGGCAGAAAGATTCAGGACGTGTGGACATTCAAAGACCCTCAGAATCCCGTTTACCCTACGGAAAAGAATCATGACATGCTGAAATTGATTGTCGCTCAGTCATCGCTTAATGAAAGTATTGTGCTTGATCCTTTTGCCGGAAGCGGGGCTTTCCTAATGTGTGCTAATGAATTAGGCCGTAAGTTTATCGGGATTGACCAGTCAGAAGAGTCCGTGAAAGTTATCCGTGAGAGATTGAGAGATGATTATACGTTTGTTGATTTGGTGAAGGAGTAAAATTTTCCCCCAGTCGTAAAAGGCCGGGGGATTTTTGTTGTTACCGTCTCAATACTTTTGAGAGAAATTCTACCGTACGCGGCTGTTTCGGGTGATTGAACACCTCATCCGGCGTACCCTGCTCGCTGATTATTCCCTTGTCGATAAATAATACCCTGTGCGCGATTTTGTACGCGAATCCCATCTCATGAGTTACAAGATACATAGTCATTCCCAAGTCGGCAAGCTCCTGCATAACGTCAAGAACTTCACCGATCATTTCAGGGTCAAGCGCGCTCGTAGGCTCATCGAACAAAAGCACCTCTGGATTCATAGCCATAGCCCGGGCGATTGCGACTCTCTGCTTCTGCCCCCCCGATAATCTGTCAGGCCATTCGTCTATCTTGTCGGCAAGTCCAACGCGGGCTAGGAGTTCGGCGGCTCTCACATCAGCTTCTTCCTGCGTCATGAGTTTTAGGTCGACAGGGGCAAGCGTCAAATTTTTCCTCACCGTCAAATGCGGGAAAAGGTGAAAATGCTGGAACACCATGCACATTTTACGCCGTACAAGATTTATGTTGCATGAAGGGGACGTAATATCTTCTCCGTTGAATGTGATTGTCCCGGACGTAGGCTCCTCCATTCGGTTAAGGCAGCGGAGGAATGTTGACTTTCCTGACCCTGAAGGCCCTATCACCGCGATTTTCTCGCCCTTCACTATTGATGTGCTTATTCCGTTTAGGACGTTAAGAGTCCGGCCGTCCTGAAGCACGAAAGTTTTGCGAAGGTCTTTCACTTCAATAACCGCCATGTTATTACCTCCTGCCCCGACTGAGCCACTGCTCCAGCTTTTTCACGAGCTTTGACAGTACCATTACCATAATCAGATAGATTATCGCAACCATCACAAGCGGCTGTGAATGCTCAAGCGTCAGTGCCTGAATGTTCTGACCCGCCCGCGTAAGGTCATCAATCCCGATGTACCCGGCTATTGATGTCTCCTTCAGCAGTGCTATAAACTCGTTGAACAGCATCGGCACAACGTTGCGTAATGCCTGCGGTAATATAACGTGCCTCATTGATGAGCCGTATGTCAGTCCCAATGACCGCGCCGCCTCCATCTGTCCCGCGTCAATCGACTCAATTCCGCCCCGGAAGATTTCCGCCACATATGCCCCGGAGTTAAGACCGAACGCAAGAATCGCAATGTACTGCGTGTTGAGATCCCTCGCTGAGGCAAATATAGTGAAGTTCCATATCAATAGCTGAACCATCGCAGGAGTCCCACGCAAAACGGTGATATATGTCTCCGCAAACTTGTTCAGAATCGGAATATGCACCCCGCCTTTGTACGCCACACGTATAACGCTCAGTATCAGCCCGACAATCACGCCGATTACAGTCGCGCCGGCCGTCATGAAGAGAGTCGACTTCAGGCCGTCAACAAGCATCATATAGCGGTCATCCTTCACGAAATTCTGATAGAAACGCCTGTTGAAGTCCGCCCACGCCGAGGCCGTAAAGAATCCCGAACGCCACAGCAAATACAGCAGGAACGCTCCGACAATCCACAGCAGAAAATCTCCGCGCCCCGCTCCGGGGTATGTCTTATTTCGCATAGTCTTCCGCCCGGATTAACGCTACCTGCTTCACGCCCGTAACGTAATTTTCGGAGAAGTCCATATTCTCTTTGCGTTCGTCTGTTACGGTGATTCCCGCGCAAATCATATCAACTTTTCCTGTTGAGACGGCTGTGGGAAGAGCGTCAAAATTCATGTTGATGATTACGAGTTCTTTGCCGAGCTTTTTGGCGATGTGGGCGCACATTTCGATGTCGATTCCTATGAAGCCGCTTCCGACTTTCAGCTCATAGGGGGCAAATCCTGCCTCTGTCCCTACATAGAGCTTTCCGCCTTTCGCACCCTTGCTGAAGTCTATATCCTCCGGCTTGACCGCTGAATAGTCCCCGCCGATGTACTTGGCGAAAATGGTATCCATTGTTCCGTCAGCTTTCATTTCCGCAAGAATCTTGTTGACCTGTGAGACTAGCTCCGTATTTCCCTTCCTGAAGCCGATTGCGTAGCTCTCAACGCTCATAGGCTCGTCCATAATCGCGAGGCCGTCAATCTCATTCACGAATCTTTTCGCGGGCATTTCGTCCATGATTACGGCGCGGATTTTTCCCTGCCTTAGAGCCGCAACAGCGTCAACATATTTCTCGTATGTCGTGAGGAGATCCGCTTTCTTGTCGCCAAGCAGATCCTCGGCTATGTACTGGCCTGTTGTGCCTCTCTGAGCCGCGAGCCTTTCGCCTTTGAGCTGATCCGGGGACTTGAGCTTTTCACCCTCAGCAGACGCACAAACGCACAGCATTAACACGAACATAAGCGCAAGAAACTTTTTCATGATAAGAACAGTCCTTCCTGTGAAAATTTTCCGGCAAATAATTATAGCCTAAATAGTAATGCGCGGGCATTAAAGCTCCGTAACCCTCAGCGGCAACGACTCACCGTCAACCCCGGCAATCATTTCATGAACCGTCAAACCGTTCTCAGGGTGCCGCCAGCCATCCGGGACAATCTGACTCAGCGGCACAAGCACAAAAAGACGCTCCGGGATTCTCGCGTGCGGAATGTCCAAATCCTGCGAGTGAAATATAACGTCATCCATCAGCAGAATATCAATGTCAATTTTCCTCGCGCCCCATCGGACTGACTCAACACGGCCAATTTCGCGCTCAAAATTTTTGACGGCCTTCAGGATTTCGTGAGGCTCATAATCTGACGGCGAGTCGATTCTCACGCAGGCGTTCAGGTAGTCAGGCTGTGCGACTCCTCCCCAGGGGGCTGTGCTGAATACGTCGCTTGACGCTGAGACATGGCCGAGTGATTCGAGTCTTCTGACTGCCTCGCGGAGATTCTGGAGACGATTGCCCAAATTTGAGCCTAACGCAAAATATATCTTCACGGAAAAATCACGCTCCCTTATGGAATATACTTACGGAAAAATTACACTGTCTGCAATATAATTATCACACTTCAAATTATCCCAAAAATTTTATATCGGAGGCGTTGCTCATGGGCAAATTTTTGTCTGACGCAAAAGAGCTTCTCGCGGCCATAGGCGGGAAGGAAAATATCACGGCGGTCTCCCACTGCATAACCCGTATGCGGTTCGTTCTGACTGACCCGAAAATAGCGGACATGAAACGAATCGAGTCCATCAAGTCAGTAAAAGGGACATTCACGCAGGCCGGGCAGTTTCAGGTGATAATCGGGAATGAAGTTGCTGACTTCTACAAAGATTTTGCGGAAGTGTCCGGGGTATCGGGAGTCTCAAAGTCTGAAGTAAAAGCGATGTCGAAACAGAATCAGAATATTCTTCAGCGACTCATGACATCAATCGCGGAGATATTCGCGCCGTTAATCCCTGCTATTGTTGTGGGCGGTCTCATTCTCGGCTTCAGGAATGTTATTGACAGCATGGAGATTTTTGGCGGTGCGACTCTCGTCAGCCAGAGTCAATTTTGGGCGGGCGTTGACCACTTTTTGTGGCTTCTCGGTGAGGCAGTGTTTCATGTCGGAATCCCTGTAGGAATCTGCTGGACTATCATGCGGAAGATGGGCGGTACGGAAATGCTCGGTATCATTCTCGGACTTACGCTCGTATCTTCACAGCTCACGAACGCATACGCAGTAGCCGGAGCGATGGCAAACGGGACACTGAATCAGTGGAATTTCGGCTTCATTCAGGTGAACATGATCGGCTATCAGGCTCAAGTTCTCCCGGCAATGTTAGCGGCTTTCACATTGGCATACTTGGAGCGTTTCTTCAAGAAGATTATTCCGCAGGTCGTGCAGATGATTCTTGTACCGTTCTTCAGCTTATTGTTTGCGGTAATGGCGGCTCATTTCGTGCTTGGGCCAATCGGCTGGCGTATAGGCTCGTGGATTTCTGCGGCTGTCTACGCGGGAATATCGGGGTCATACCGCGTAATATTCGGGGCGGTGTTCGGGTTCTTCTACGCTCCCCTAGTCATTACGGGACTGCACCACATGAGCAACGCTATAGACATTCAGCTTATCGCGGATTTCGGCGGGACTATGCTTTGGCCTATGATAGCGTTGTCGAACATCGCACAGGGAAGCGCGGTGCTAGGTATGATTTTCCTTCAGCGTAAAAGCGCAAAGGCTAAGGAGCTTAATATTCCGTCCTGCATATCGTGTTATCTCGGTGTAACTGAGCCGGCCATGTTCGGAGTCAACCTGAAGTATGTATTTCCGTTCATCTGCGGTATGACTGGCTCATGTATCGCGGGAATCATCAGCACAGCAGCGAGTGTTACGGCGAGTGCTATAGGTGTCGGAGGATTGCCGGGTATACTGTCGATTCAGCCGGGGTCTATTGCGTGGTTTGCTATCTGCATGGCCGTTGCGGTGTGCGTACCGTTCGCGCTGACCTACGCCGCAGGAAAGCGCAGGGGAATCGACAAGGAAGCCGCTGACGAAGCGACAAAGGAAGCCGAATTAGAGCGGGCAAGGACGGAGCATAGGCCGATAGATTTCATGGCGTTCCTTACTGGGAAGACAGTCGCAATAAGTGAAGTGCCTGATGCTACATTTGCCGAAAAAGTTTTGGGCGACGGAATCGCGATAGAGCCGGAAGATAATATACTCGTCTCGCCTGTTGACGCTGTTGTGGAGAATCTCATGGAGGGCAGCAATCACGCAATAGGACTCGTTATGGATAACGGCCTCGAAATTCTGTTACACATTGGGCTTGACACTGTAGCAATGCAGGGAGATGGATTTGTCCTTCACGTTGCGGAGGGCGACAGGGTGAAAAAAGGCCAGGAGCTAATCTCGTTTGACCCGGAGAAAATCAAAGCCGCAGGCCATCCCGTAACAACAATCATGGTAATCACGAATGACGCGGGATATGAGTCGTTCAAATTTGACGCGGGTATTCAGGTCAAAGCCGCCGAAAACGTTATAGCACACGCGGAGTAACAGCCATGCAGGACAAATACAAATCTTCAGCCGTCTACCAGATCTACATCAAATCATTCTGCGACTCAAACGGAGACGGTATCGGCGACATCAACGGAATACGCGCAAAGCTCCCCTACATTCATTCGCTGGGAGTCAAATATATCTGGGTAACTCCTTTCTTCTGTTCACCGATGGCGGATAACGGCTATGATGTCTCAGACTATCGCAACGTTAATCCCATGTTCGGCACAATGGATGACTGCGAGAAAATGATAGCTGAGGCTGACGCGCTCGGAATGGGGTTCATGTTCGACATGGTATTCAATCACACATCGGACGAGCATGAATGGTTCAGGAAGGCACTTGCGGGAGACCCGAAATATATGGACTACTACATTTTCCGGGACAACCCGCCGGAATGGACATCAGTTTTCGGGGGGTCAGCGTGGGAATTTTCGCCCTCAGTCGGGAAATATTACTTGCACTTGTTCCACAAAAAGCAGCCCGATTTGAACTGGGACAATCCGCAAGTCCGGGAGGAACTGAAAGACGTTGTGCGATTCTGGAAGGGGAAAGGCGTTAAGGGATTCCGCTTTGACGTTCTCAACCTAATATCAAAGCCCGCGAATCTTGAATCGCTTCCTGCGGGGGCTGGCGCGCAATTCTGCAAGGACGGCCCGCACATTCACGAGTATATACGCGAGCTTGCTGGGGACTCCGGGATTACGGACATGATTACGGTCGGCGAAATGTCGTCCACAACCCTCGAAAACTGCATACAGTACGCGAATCCGTCAGGCTCTGAGCTTTCTATGTGCTTCAACTTCCATCATCTGAAGGTTGACTACAAGGACGGCGGGAAATGGACTCTAATGCCTCCCGATTTGCACGAACTCCGAAAAATTTTCAGCACGTGGCAGGAAGGACTCTCGAACGCAGGAAGCTGGCAGGCTCTCTTCTGGTGCAATCACGATCAGCCGCGAATAGTCTCAAGATTCGGCGATGAGGGCGAATACTGGAGGCAGTCAGCAAAAATGCTCGCAACGTTCGTACACTTCATGAGGGGGACTCCGTATATATATCAGGGCGAGGAGCTTGGGATGACTAACGCACACTTCACGGACATAAAGCAGTATCAGGATGTCGAGTCGCTGAATTATTATCGGATTATGCGCGACAATGGAGTCTCCGAGTCTGACGCGCTGAAAGTCCTTGCCTCGAAATCACGCGACAACGCACGGACTCCAATGCAGTGGACTCCCGGCCATGAGGCAGGATTCACGGAGGGTAAATCATGGCTCAGTGTTACGGAGAATTTCACGGACATCAACGCCGAGTCAGAAGAGTCAGACCCCGACTCAATCCTCAATTACTATAGGCAGCTTGTGCAGCTCAGGAAGGATTACGCGGTAATCTCGGAAGGTGATGTGAAGTTCATTGACACGGGAAATGATAACGTCATCGGCTATGAGCGGAGATTGAACGGTGAAAGACTCGTAGTGCTGTGCAATTTCAGCGGGAGTGATGAGACTGTTACGGGCGTTGACGTGAAAGGCCGGGTGTTAATCGGGAATTATTCCGGCTCGCACAGGATGATGAAGCCGTATGAGGTTCTCGCGATTCTTGAGGGCTGAGTCAGATTTTCAGGCGTAAAAGCAGGGGCGTTCCTTCAGATTTTGCGGGGACGCTCTTTTTGTGTAGTACAATACCTGAGAATTTCACACTTCAACGAAAGAAGGCTTTATCCCATGAGGAAGACTGCAATAATTCTCGCCTTGATTCTTTGCTTTGCGGGCTGCGGTGAGTCTCTGCCTGCGTACGATAGCGAATCACGCCCCATTCTGATTCAGGGGGCAATGAAAATTGAGACTGACATACTGATTTCCGCGCTTGCTGAGTCTCATGACATCACTATAGAGCATTGGCATTACGTTGCCGGGAAAATTGACGGCTATCCCGTTATAGTGAGCGTAACGCGGTGCGGGGTCGAGAATGCTTCAGTGTCAACAGCACTTGCGATTGAGACATTCAGGCCGTGCGCTGTGATTAATCAGGGTACGGCGGGAGGACATGACCCGGCATTGAGGCGGGGCGATATTGTGATAGCGTCAGACTGTTTCAACTCTTCAGCATGGAAGGCAGGATCAAGCGCAAAAGGTGAGGGAGTAAATTACCGTGATATAAATCTTCTTGACGTTAATTTTTACGATGAGTACGAGAACGGAGAAGAGATTACGTTTCTTCCTGCTGACGAAAAGCTGAAGGCTTCCGCGCTCGCTGTGAAGGGGAAATATTCAGGCGGGAAAATTGCTGTAGGACGTATTGCGACTTCTGACTCATGGGAGAACAGAGTCGACCGTATATTATTCTTTCACGAGAAATTCGGCTCATCGTGCGAGGAAATGGAGACATTCGCGGCGGCTAAGGTGTGCAGGATTTACGGCGTTCCGTTCTTGGGCGTGCGTGTAATCTCAAATTCTGAGCTTACAGGTGAAGAATTTATACCGAAACTCGGCCATGACTGCCAGGAATTTGTGATTGAGGTTGTGAAAAATTACATCAGGGAGATGAATTAATGCAGAGGATAAAATTTGAGACTGACTACCAGGAGGGAGCATCGCCGGAAATTTTAGAGCGTTTACTCTCAACGAACCTCGAACAGACATCAGGCTACGGCGAGGACTCTCACTGTTCCCGCGCAAAAGAGTTAATACGCCGCGAGATAGGCAGGCCGGAGTCGGCGGTCTACTTCATGGCCGGAGGGACTCAGACTAACACAACGGTGATAAAGCATTTGCTGACCCCCTGCGAGGGAGTAATAGCGACCTCAACGGGACATATAAACGTCCACGAGTCCGGCGCGGTTGAGTCGACAGGCCACAAAGTTTTGACGCTTCCGAGTCATGACGGATTACTTGACGCAGGAGACTTTCGGCAGTACATGGAGGCGTTCACCGTTGACCCGACAAATGCACACATGGTACAGCCGGGGCTTGTCTACGTGTCGTACTCGTCAGAATTGGGAACGGTCTACAGTAAATCACAGCTCACGGAAATACGGCGGGTATGTGATGATTACGGGCTGAAACTTTTTCTTGACGGCGCGAGGCTCGGAACGGGATTAACGTCTAGTGTGTCCGACATGGCAATGAATGATATTGCGGACTTGTGCGATGTGTTTTATATCGGCGGTACAAAGAACGGGGCGTTACTCGGCGAGGCTGTAGTTTTCCCGAACCCTGAAGCGGTAAATCTCCGGCACTTTACGACAATAATCAAACAGCAGGGCGGACTCCTCGCAAAAGGTAGGCTGTTAGGGATTCAGTTTGAAGTGTTGTTTGAGGACGGACTATTTTACAGGAATGCAGAACACGCGAATATTCAGGCCATGAAAATCAAGCGGGCATTCACGGATAAAAGTATACCGTTCCTGATAGATTCACCGACAAATCAGCAGTTCCCGATTCTGACACGTCAGCAGAATGAATCACTGTCCGCGAAATTCAGCTATGAGTCGTGGCAGCCGTTAGAGGACGGACGATTAGCGGTAAGATTCTGCACGAGCTGGGCAACAACTGATGACAGTATCAATGAACTAATACAGGCAATCAATCAACTATAGGAGGAAAAATGACAACAAGGAAACGAAACAGGAATTTAGACAAGAGCTACACGCCGGACAACATAGAGCAGAAATGGTACGCGGAATGGGTTTCTCACGGCCTCTTCAACGCGGAAATTAACCCTGACGCAAAAGCATTCTCAATCGTAATCCCCCCGCCTAACGTAACAGGCTCTCTTCATGTGGGACACGCATTCGATCACACATTTCAGGATATTATGTGCCGTACAAAGCGCATGGAGGGCTACAGCGTGTTGTGGCTTCCCGGAACTGACCACGCCGGAATAGCGACTCAAAATGTCGTCGAGAAAGATTTGGCCAAGAAGGGAATCTCACGCTATGACCTTGGCCGGGATGAGTTCGTCAAAAAGGTGTGGGAATGGAAGAAAGTTTACGGCTCACGAATCATTGAGCAGATGAAGAGACTCGGCAACTCGTGCGACTGGAGGCGGGAAAGATTTACGCTTGACGAGGGATTATCGCGGGCAGTAAGGGCGGTATTTGTCCGTCTCTACAACAAGGGGCTAATCTACAGGGGGAAATACATCGTCAACTGGTGTCCCCGCTGTGCGACTGCAATATCAGATCTTGAAGTCGAATATGAAGACCAGCCCGGAAATTTCTACTACGTACAGTACCCATTGACGGACGCAGAAGGCTATATCCTCGTAGCAACGACACGCCCCGAAACGATAATAGGCGATGTAGCAATAGCAGTACACCCCCGCTCAGAGAAATACAAGCACTTAATCGGGAAGCATGTACGAGTCCCGCTCACTGACAGAGTGATTCCCATCATCGAGGACAACATGGTAGACCCTGAATTTGGCACGGGCTGTGTGAAGATTACGCCGGCGCATGACCCGAATGATTTTCTTGTCGGACTGAATCACAATCTCGAACAAATACAGGTAATCGACTCTCGCGGAATAATGAACGAGAATGCCGGAAAGTATCAGGGTATGACAATCGAGGAAGCCCGAAAAGAATCGGTGAAAGATTTGGAGTCGCTTGGCCTCCTCGTGAAGACAGAGAAAATCACGCATTCTGTAGGACACTGCCAGCGTTGCGGGACAACCGTTGAGCCGTATTTGTCGGAGCAGTGGTTCGTGAAGACTAAGCCCCTCGCCGAACGCGGAGTCCAGGCGGTGAAGGATGGCCGAATAAAGTGGACTCCGTCCCAGTGGGAGAAGACATACTTTAACTGGATGGAGAATATCCGGGACTGGTGCATATCCCGCCAGCTTTGGTGGGGACACAGGATTCCCGCGTGGGAGTGCAAAGACTGCGGGCATATCACTGTCGCCGAAATTGACCCTACAGAATGCGAGCATTGCCACAGCAAGAATATACAGCAGGAGAGCGATGTTCTTGATACGTGGTTCAGCTCTGCATTGTGGCCTTTCTCGACAATGGGATGGCCTGACGATGCCCCGGAGCTGAAATATTTTTATCCCACGTCATTAATGGTAACGGGATTCGACATAATATTTTTCTGGGTTGCGCGAATGATTATGATGGGCCTCGAATTTATGGGCGATGTTCCATTCCGGGACGTGTACATTCATTCGCTGATTCGAGACGAGCACGGAAAGAAGATGAGCAAGACAAAAGGCAACGTGATAGATCCTCTCGTGATGATCGAGAAATACGGAGCTGACGCGCTGAGGATGACACTTGCGGCATTGTCTGTGCAGGGGCGTGATATTCTCCTGTCGTCAACACGAATCGAGACATACAGATTTTTCATGAATAAATTGTGGAACGCCTCACGCTTTGCGCTGATGAATCTTGATGACGATGTGAGAGAGATTGACCCGATTCAGCTTCAGCTTCACGACAAATTCATTCTCACCCGGACTCAGGAAATGGCGCGGAGTGTCCGTGAGCAGATAGACTCCTACGACATAGGGACGGCGGCGCGGGGACTCTATGATTTCGTGTGGGGCGATTTGTGCGACTGGTACGTGGAGATGTCAAAGCCTGCGCTGAAGGGCGACGAGGGCGACGCGAGGAAGCACACGACTCAGGGCGTAATCGAGCATGTATTCAGGACAGTATTGCCGCTCCTGCACCCGTTTGTGCCGTTCATCACTGAGGAATTGTGGGCGGCGTTCGGGTTTAACGACGACTATATAATGCGGTCTTCATGGCCTGAGCCTGTGAGGGAGTACGAGTTTTCCGGGGCTGTTGACGAAATGCGAGTCCTGCAGGAAACCGTGAGGACTCTGCGAAATCTCCGGGCAGAAGCTCACGTCCCCCCGCAGAAGAGACTAGCCCGCTCCGTGATTCGTGTTGCGGGTAATACTAAGACCGCTGAAATTTTGCGTGCGTCATTGAATCAGGTTGAGGGACTCTGCAAGGTTGACAGCGTGATTCTTGAGGAGCCTTCGCCGGAATGGTCATACGGGCCTTCATTGTCGAGCGTCTGCGGTGATGCTGAAGTGAAATTGCCTGTGGGTGATGTTCTTGACGTGCCGGAAGAGATTTCGAGGCTTGAGAAAGAAATAGCGTCAATCATGAAGGCTGTTGCGTCAAGCGAGGCGAGACTCAGCAAGGCGGATTTTGTCGCCCGTGCGCCCGCTGAAGTTGTCGAGAAGGAACGCGGGAAAGTCGCAGAAGGTAAAGCGCAGATTGAGAGACTCAAAGCCAATCTTGAGAGTTTGAGCAAGTAATGAGAGATTCCCCCGGTGATTCGCGGCCGTTCACATTAGGGCGGTGCCTGCACCGGGGATAATTTTGCGGCCATGTTCAACGATATTTTAGGGACAATCAGAGATTCAGAGGGCAGAAATTTTTACGAGGTGTCGTGTTAGATCCTTTCATGGGTTCGGGAACAACATGCGCGGCGGCTAAGAATCTCGGAAAGACAGAAATCCCCCCGACTTTTTGCCGAGGGGATAATTTTTTGCTACTCTGTGAAAACTGTCTGCTCTGTGATTTCCGTCTGCAATGCCTTCAAAGCCCGCTCAACGAGTCCGCGCCGTAAAGTTTTCTCCTCTTCAGGCGTTCTTGTCGGGTCTCCTAACGGGTGAGGTATTGCGATTGTCGGGACGATTCTGTTTGCGCCGACTGTCTGCGAGATCGGGACTATCGTGCACATATGGACTACCGGGAGTTTGCGCTCAATTTCTTTTACCATCGTTGCCCCGCAACGTGTGCAGGTTCCTCAGGTTGACGTGAGAATGACCGCCGTAACTCCGTCAGCTACGAGCCTGTTTGCGATTTCCGCGCCGAATTTCTTTGCGTTTGCGACAGCCGTACCATTTCCGACAGTGGTATAGAACTTGTTGTGAAGTTTGCCGATTGCGCCCTCTCTTTCGAGGTCTCTCAATACGTCAACAGGAAGCACCCTGTCCGCGTCCTGGTCAGCATATGTAGCGTCATACCCTCCGTGAGCCGTGCAATATTTCTCGCTCGTGAGGTCATTTACGCCGGTGATGTCATATTCTCCGAACTTGCTCGCGCTTGAGGCTTCAATGTGATCCGGGTTGCCTTTGGGACAGATTCCGCCGGACGTAACGAGGGCGATTACTGCGTGTTTCATGTCCTTCACTGCGGGCTGAGGGTCTACGCGGTCAAAAACGGGCATTTTGTACTCAGTCTCGAAAGGTTCACCCTTAATCTTTGCCGCGAACATATCAACGCATCTTTCCGCCGCTAATTTCCCGTAGAACATATTTTTGCGGATACCCCGCTCAATATATCCTTCCTCTGACGGTTTGCCGATTGCCTCGCCTTTGAGGAGTTTCAGCGCAAGTTTTGCCATCGCGGGGACGGCCTTACGCATTCCTGCGGCTGAGTCCGGGGTCTCGATTATCCACGCGGATTTCTTGTACATTTCCGCGCCGGGGTTCTCCGGGTACATTCCTGATATTACGGGGATTGAGAATGCCTTTGCTACTGCCTCGCACATTGCACCGCACGCAGTACCGTAACGCCCGGCATTGAACGCAGGCCCGGCAATGAATGCGTCAGGCTTGTATTCTTTCATCATGCCGAGAATTTTTGCGCTTGCCTCGTCCATGTTGCTGGCGAAATACGAGTCTCCGCAAATCACGGTAGCTACTATTTCGGCCTCGCCTTTGAACGCCGCATTGAGAGCCATACCCGGCCCGACGATTCCCGCGCGTATTTCGGGCTGATAGTCTGCTTTCTCTTCTCCGCCTATGCCCGCGTAAAACTGATTGATGTAGTGTACTATTCTGTATGCCATTTTTCCCACCTCCTTAAAGCGTGTATGCTCCGAGTTTCGTATAGCCAAGCTCACTTGTTGCGCCCGTGATGGCCTGAAGCTCTACGGTGATTGAGCCGTCCTCAGCAAGCGAACCCTGCCAGCCTCCCGCGATAACGTTTGCTTCTTCAGCATAGCCGATGACTTTCGACATGGCCGGAAGGTGTATAACCTCGTTCGCGTTTCCGGCCGTAACACATGCGTTGCCTTCGGGACATGAGTCGGCCAAAGACTGACTCGCGCCGTCCTGCCCGGCGTATTCGTCCGTGAGTAACGCTGTCTTGATTCCGAGCTGCTCACATTTCCGGCAGTTCATGATGAGATCCGCGTCAGGATTCCCGAATCCCTCCTCCGTAATCACAACACCGTCAAGCCCTAACATAGCGGCCAATTTCGCGGCGTATGATGAGCTTCTGCGCTTGTCGGCAAGTGTTACGTTCTCGTTTGTTACGATGACTGCCACAAAGTTGAAATCTTTTCCGTGCCTCTTGAGCATGTCAGCTATTACGGGGTTGTTCAGGTGTGAATACGTGCTGTTCTTGTCGCAGGCTGATACGCAGTTCCCCGAAACTATTGCGCCGTCCATTACCTCAAGCGGTGAGATGATTGTCGGAAGTATGCGCTTAACATCAACGCCGTAAAGATACGTGTCATGCAGTAATCCCTGTGTCTGAAGCATGTAGATGTATCCGACTTTCGGGAGTCCGGGAAATTCATTCATTGCCTCGCGGATTGTGGGACGCTCGTAGACTTCAACCGAGTCAGCTTTGCACCCGGCGCAGGCTTTTGCGAGATATGCGGCTGTCTTGAGTCCGGCCAAACGGCAAGCCTTCTCGTAGTCGTGCTTGTCCATATTCGGGTCTGAAGGCTCAAGAACAAGTACAACGTTGCAGGTTTTCGAGTACGGCGTGTAATCCGCTCCCGGCCCGGACATGTCTATTATTCCTTCCTGAAAGCGTACGAGCTTCCCCGTTGTGAGAACAGCGCACCCGGATAACACTAACGTTTGACCCTCGCCGACCGTCTCAACATCGCTGATCATTCCGGGGAACACCTGACCTTTTCCCGAAATTTTCCATCGCGGTTCGATTACGTCCTTCACGGGCATTATTCTTGTTGACTCGCCGGGCATCGCAATATCGACATCAATATTTTTCCCTAAAAGCGGGTCTTCCGATATGAGCGCGAGAATTTCGGCCTTGTTCACGGTCAGTATTCCATTCTCAAAGCCGGTTTTCTCTCCTAACTTCAGGCCGTTCACTTTCAGCCTGTGCAGCTCAAGTTTCATGATTTATACCTCCTTCACTCTTAATGACGGGGCATCGCAGAGTCTCTCATCTCTGATTAACCCGTAACGCCCAAGACTCTCCCTCATCAGTTCCGCGTCAATATATGCGTAATCAGCCCGCGTTAATGCGTCCAAACTTTTCGGCGTGATAATTTCTGCTGACTGGTATACGTTCACTGCTGACTCAATAACTGAAAGGGAGTCCAAATCTACAGCACCCGGAATCACATCAACGATTACGGATCTATACGGCTGGTGATTGGGTCTGAGATTGCCGCAAAGGGGATGGGTTAAGATTATGCTTCCTGAATGCACAAGCCCGCGAACATGAATCAGAACATCAAGCGATGATCCGTCAACGTATTCTGATGATTTCGCGCTGTCGTGAAGTCCTGCATTGTTTGTGATAAGTCTTAACATCTCTAACCCTCCTCGAACTTTCTTCATCTGTTGCCATAAGCAAGCGGCTTCAGAAGTCCTGTCCGAATACATTTTTTCTGCCTGAGAGTTTCGCGTTTGACTGCTTGCACCTTCGGCGGCCTGTTATGGCTCTCTCGTGTATTCTTCGTTCAGGGTTACAAGGGAATTATACCCGATGTAACAATTTACTGCTATGCGAAATATACCGCTTGTTGTTACGAACGACAGAAGGAAAAGTGCTGCCCCCGTAAAATTTTGAGACAGCACAAAATCTTCTAGCCCTTCAGAAATTCCTGCTGACTGTAGGATTTCCCCTCGTTGTATTCTCGCAGGAGTCTGGCTACCTTGTTGCTTAGGAATAATATTGCGATAAGGTTCGGGATTACCATTATTCCGTTGAAGAAGTCAGAAAGCTCCCAGACGAGATCGATTTTCAGGACGCTTCCCACGAATATGAACGCCATCACAAGAAGCTGATACGGCAATAACGCTTTGGCCCCGAAAAGATAGCGTATATTCGTCTCGCCGAAATAGTACCAGCCTATGACAGTCGAGAACGCAAAGAACAATAAGCACACCGCAATGAATGAATATCCGTATGAGCCGAGGAAGTGTTCAGAGAATGCCGCCTGCACTAGCGATATTCCCCGGAGATTCGCGCCGCCTTCAACAAAATTCTTGTCGAGGACTCCCGAACTCATTACCGCAAACACTGTGATGTTCAGAACGACAAACGTATCAATGAACACCGCGATGATTCCGAGTACGCCCTGTTCAACGGGATGAGAGACATTCGCGACCGCGTGAGCGTGAGGAGTCGATCCCATTCCGGCCTCGTTCGAGAAGAGTCCCCGTGCGATTCCGTAGCGCGCCGCCTGTGAGACTGCGACTCCGGCCATGCCTCCCCAGACAGCTTTGGGAGCGAATGCACACGAGAATATTTCACCGAATACCGCCGGGAGATGATGGAAGTTGATGACGATTAACGCGAGTCCCACAGCAACATACAGAATGGCCATCAGCGGCACAAGTTTTTCTGTTACTGAGGCTATGCGCTTGACCCCTCCGATGAATATCAATCCCGCAACGACTGCAAGGACTCCCCCGATAATCTTTGTGTCAATACCGAATGCGCCATTGAAAGCATCACTTATTGAATTAGCCTGCACCATATTGCCCATGAAGCCGAGTGCTAATATTATAGAGACGGCGAAAAAGCCCGCGAGGAATTTCGCGAAAGGATTATTGCCCAATCCCCGCGAAATGTAATACGCAGGCCCGCCGACAATTTGCCCTGTCTCGTCTCTTTCCCTGTACAACTGAGCGAGGCAGGCTTCAGCGAAATTCGTGGCCATTCCGAAAAAAGCCGCAACCCACATCCAGAAGATTGCGCCCGGTCCGCCCGACACAAGAGCAGTCATAGCCCCGGCAAGATTGCCCGTTCCCACCTGAGCCGCGATTGCCGTCGCAAGTGCCTGGAATGATGTCATCCCGTGCGACCCGGCAGCCTCTCCGAAGAATGAGAAGTTGCCGAACAATTTCCGGCAGGCTGTCCCGAATTTTGTGATCTGGACGAAACCAAGCCGGAGCGTGAAATACAAGCCCGTTCCGCACAATAACGGAATGAGGAAACTTGTACCCCAGAGAAAGCCGTTAGCGTCTGATACGATTCTTAACAGCTCATCCATAATGAAAATAACCTCCCTGTGAATATATTTTTGATGATTGAAAAATTAAGACAATAAAAACAGGCTCAGGAAAAATTTTCGTTCTCCCAAGCCTGTATTGCTCACAATATTTTCTGCGTTATGACCGCACCGACACCCCGGCCGGATTTTTCTTTCGCGTCATATACGCTTCAACGTCATGAATTTTATTGTCCTCATGCTATGATTATAGCACGTTTCCTCCGCCTTTCTCCCGCCTTCACCGCTTCTGCTTCAAATATTTCTCTCTGCTGTTCTCTGCGCTCTATCGTATGCTGTTCTATTTCCTTCTTCTGACGGGCTTTCTTCCTCAGCTCCGCCGCCTGTCTCATGGACTCGTTGTGCGCGTCTATCGTCTTCATTAATGCGTCATGCCTGCTTGCCTCTGCTGCCTCGTAAAACTCTTCTGCCTCCTCTTGCGTCTCAGGGATTCGGCCTTCATATTTCGGTGGGAGATTGTCCCATATGCTTGTGTAGCGGGTATCTATCTTCATGAGGCTATCCTGTGTTCGCTGAGACCGATTGCCTGCTCGATGGCTTGGGCTAACTGGTCGGCGCATGATGTCATACGATGCCCGCATGTGTTCCCCCGGAGGATTTCCGCTGTAAGTGCCGCGTCTGAACCCTCAACGAGTTTGGCGATGGCCTTCAAATTTCCATTGCACCCTCCGAGAAAGTTAAGGCTGTAGATTCTCCCGTCCTCAATGTCAAACGTTATCAGTTTCGCGCAGACTCCCTCAGTCTGAAATTCATAGTGTTCTCTCATTCCGTTACAATTCCTTTCTGCAATATGCTTGTTATCTCGTCAAGTGTTGCTGATGTCATAGCTTTCTGTCTCAGTTCCGCCGAGCCTCGCTCATTCCGCAGAATGCTCCCGGCAAATCGTTTCATGAGTACAACCGCTTTGTGTTCACCTGAAATTTCGTACATATCACGTGCGAATTTTAACAGCTCCGAAATTTTTTCATCACGAGTCCTGAATTGCCCGCTCCATTCCTCAAACATAAACGGATTTCCGAACGCCCCCCGCGCTATCATTACCCCGGCACAGCCCATCGATAAATATTCCTCAATGTCATTCACTGACCGAACATCACCGCTTGCGCTTATCATTCCGGGAAATTCGGCGCAAGATTGAGAGATTATACTCCTGTCCGCAATACCCTCGTAACGCTGTGAAGGTGTACGGCCATGTATGCAGACATTATCAGCCCCCGCAGAAATTATCACGTCAGCAAAACGCAATGTATCATCGTCATCATCAAGCCGTCTCATTTTCACCCACACAGGAAGGCCGAGAGTCTTCAATCCTTTCACCATATCCGCGGCGAGTCCGGGCTTTTTGAGAATCGCAGAGCCGCAGCCGTTCTTTGTGATCTTCGGCATAGGGCAGGCCATGTTGATTCCGAACGCCGAGAATTTAGCGCAGTGTTTCATGACGGCTTCACCGCCGGAAACGAGGACTCCCGCGTCATTCGCGAATAACTGAACGACTAACGGCCCTTCACGTTCTGAGGACGCTAACATGTCGAAAGTTTTTGCGTTGTCCCGGACTAATCCCGCGCATGAAATCATCTCCGTGTGAGTCAGGGAAGCTCCGTGAGAAGCGAAAAATTCACGCACAGGAAGAGTCGTTACGCCCGCAAGAGGTGCAAGAAACAATTTCCCCGCTAAATCGAGTCCGCCAATCCTCAATTAACCGTTCACCCGCTCAAATATCATCTTCAAGCCCTCAAGAGTCAGCCACTTGTCGACAATATCAATACGCCGCGAGAGCCTCGACATAAATCCAGCATGGCCGCCAGTCGCCACAACCTTTGCGCCCTTCATGCCCGGCTCATCGTGAATCATGTCTATGATTCTGTCAGTGAGTCCGGCGTTCCCGAAAAGAATCCCCGACTGTATAGCCTCTTCCGTTGAACGCCCTATGACGCTTTCGGGGATGTTCAGTGCTACCTGCGGGAGTTTTGCGGCCTTCGAGAATAGCGCGGAGATTCCCGAATTTAGGCCGGGGGCGATCGCTCCTCCCATGTATTCGCCGGAGGGTGAAACAACATCGAACGTTATCGCGGTGCCATAGTCAGCAACAATTAACGGCTGTCCGTATTTCTCGCGGCCTGCGACTGCGTTCACGATTCTGTCTGCTCCTACCTCGCGGGGATTACAGCACAAAATATTCATGCCCGTGTCTGTCATCCCGTTCACCTGAAGAGGAACAACCGCAAAATATTTCTTGATGGCCTCGATTATCGGTATGTCGAGAGACGGTACTACGCTCGCGAATGCCGCGCCGTGAATGTCGGAAGGCTTGAGGCCCTTTGTGCTGATGAGATTCAGAAGGTACACGCCTAACTCATCATGAGTGCGTAAAGTCGATGAGAGTCGCCAGTGCGCTGTGAGATTTTCGCCGTCATAAATCCCCGCGGCTGTCGTTGTGTTTCCTGTGTCGATTACGAGTAACAATTTTATTCACGCTCCGTTTTGTGTAGGTTACTTTATGCGTTTGAGGGCTTCTTTTGCGGAGTTTGCTATGTATTCGTTTTCTTGCTCTGCTGCTTTCTGATACCATTTGCGGGCTTCATGAAGATTTTTCGGTACACCGTTGCCGTTTTCGTACATATACCCCAGATAGTATTGCGCCGAAGCATTCCCCTGTTCAGCGGCTTTGCGATACCATTTCAAGGCCTCCGCGTAATCCTGCTTCACGTAGTACATCGCCCCCAGATTGTTTTGTGCGACAGCTCTGCCCATTTCAGCAAGTTTCTTCACTTCATCAAATGGTAGCGAATTTATATCCTCAAACAGCATTCTCAATTTTCCCTGAAGATTCGCAACATCAATATTACCCTGCTTCATCTGTGTGAGAATTACCCCGCTGATTTCCCGCTCATATCCCGGCTCAATGTTCCCATATTCCACGCAGTTCACAGCCTCGTCCTTATCGCCCAGCGCGAAATACACTATCCCCGCAAAGAGATTACTCTGCCAATCTCCCGGAGCCGTATAATCCCTCAGCGTTTCAACAAACCCCCTAAGCTCATTCACCTTATCACCTTAAGGCACTCCCTTTTCCGCAAGCTCACGTATTCTGTACTTCACGGCCTCAAGTTTGTACGGGTCATAATTCAGCACTGGCCGCCAAACTTCATTGAACCTGTCGAAACACTTCCGGCATTCCTGAGAGTTTCCCGCCCTCATGGCCGAGTCAGCACGGAAAAACCAATACGGCGGATACACCTTGAATTTTCGCTCAATGAAGGTCAGACGGCCTAAACGTTTTGCGGGGTCTTGTGCCTCCATTGCCGCGAGAAACTCACGTATATTTTCCTGCGTGAGGCGGTATTCATTCGGGAGGTGATACTTGCTGATGAGTCCCCACGACAAATTGAGGAGGGTTGACTGGAGGCGGTTGCAGTCTTCAAGCTCCTGACGTGTGAGCTTCCACGACTCTGACGAAATTTCGCGGTGAATCTGCTCCTTTGAGGCTTGATAGTCATAGTAGCCAGTGCCGACAGATGACGCAGCAGACACAATCATACTTGCTACCCAGCCCCACAACGAATCATTTTCCGGCGCACGAACATTCTCGAAGCCTTTTGACATTGAGCGGTAATATGCTTCCTGCTCGCGGTGCTTTTGACTCTCTTTGAGGCGTTTCAAGTCTTCCTGCCTGAGACGCTTTCCGCTGATGAACGATAAAAGCTCATCGAACAGACTCCGAATCTCCGGGTCGCCCTCAATGTTTCCGATTGCGAGTCGGTTGATGATGTTCTCGTACTCCCAATCAAGAACCGTCCTGTCCTGCGTTGTGAGTATCCTGTTGACCGATACGATAGCCATGTTCAGCGCAAGCATTGTGTGCTGAGGGTCATATTCCGCATGTGATGGTGAAGAGACGAAAATGACAGCGATAACCGCAACAATAATTTTCCGCATGATTTATTCCCCTTCCTCTTTCTGCGCGTTAATGCTTCCCGCTACGTAGCCCGTACTCCAGCAAACTTGAAGATTGAATCCCCCGGAAGGCCCGTTGAGGTCTAACACTTCTCCGGCAAAGTATAAATTATCACACAGCTTTGATTTCATTGTTGACGGGTCAATCTCCTTCAGGCTGACTCCTCCGCGAGTCGTTACGGCGTTCCCGAATCCCCACAGGCCGTTGACGTTCATGCGTATGTCCTTCAGCAATGTTACTGTGTCAAAAATTTCTTCCTCGCTCATGTAGTCCGTAGGCTTCTCGGCGGGAACGTCTGACAGCTCAAGAAACAGTGATACCATTTTCGCGGGGACTAATGACCGAACAAGCCCGTAGAATTTCCCGTGCCCGGAATGTTTCGCGATGTCCCGTCTGATTCTCGCCGTCAAAATTTCGGGCGTTAATGTCGGTTTCATGTCGAGGGAGAATTGAAGCTCCGTGTCTGTTCCGTCTGTGCGTTTCTGCCAGTCGGGAATGAATCGGCTAATGTCCATTACGATTGGCCCGCTGACCCCGAAATTCGTGAACTCCATCTCCCCGAATCTTTCGGCGACATTTTTCCCGTCAGCAATGACTGTGAGTCGGACATTCCGCAGATCGCACCCGCTTGCGAGTTTCGGCCATGTCTCGCGGGTTCGGACTGGGACCAACGCGGGGTAAAGCGGCGTGATTGTGTGGCCTGCCTGCTGTGCGAAAGTGTATCCGTCTCCTGTTGACCCTGTTTTAGGGTACGACTTTCCCCCGGTGGCGATGATGTATTTGTCTGCGGTGTACTCGCTGTTTTCCGTGATGACAAAATCAACATGGCCGGAGCGAATCTTGAGGGCTTTAACGGGAGTAGAGCGCATTATTTTGACTCCGTTTTTCCGGCACTGCATGAGGAGGGAGTCTAATACGCGCTGGCTTCCTCCTTCTTTCGGGAAGATTCTTTTTCCGCGCTCCTCGACAAATTTCACTCCTATGTGGCTGAAATATTCGCGTGTCCTAAGAGGGCCGAACTTGCTGAAGGCTGAGTGCAGAAATTTACCGTTTTCCCCGTAATGTGATATGAATATGTCCATGTCTGACTCTGCGTTTGTGAAATTGCAGCGTCCTTTTCCCGACAGAAGCAATTTATTTCCGAGTGAGTGATTTTTTTCGAGGATTGCGGCTATTTGTCCGAGTGATGACGAACGTATAGCCGCCATTAATCCCGCGGGGCCTCCGCCGATTATGAGAGTGTCGAAATGTTCCATGTATAATTGTCTGCTACGTAAAAAGTGTAATGATATGCTGTGTACACTCTTTCGAGTTTTCCTCATTCTTTCCGTAATTGTTACGGCATTTCCTGCCCTCGTTCGCGATGTTTCCTGCTACTAGAGTTTGTACGGCAGTCCAGAGGCTTTGACTTCCCCCCTAGCCGAAGGTAGCCACATTTCTGTGGATTTTGTGATGCCTGTCCAGCACCTGACATTACGCAGCAGATTAACCCTCCCTAATTCTTTTGTCAAGCGTGCCTTTCAGAACATTTTTCCTCACCGTTTCACTCTATTTGCCTATTTAGGTATTTCTCCTGAAGTTTTCTGATATTCTAGCATGGGCGATTCTGAGATAACCCGCATTTACGCTCAATCCTCAATGTGTCATAATAATTAGCAAAATATTTCATCATTCAGAAGGTGTGAAACTCATCGTGCGAATCCATCGTAATCAAAAATTTATCGGCGCGCTGATTCTGGGAGTCATGCTTATGATTCCTCATCCTTGTTCCGCGTCAGTCTCTATGACTCTGCCTCAGTACCTGCGCGAAATTCTCCTCAACAACCACACATTAAGGGCGGGCATGAAGAATATCGAGGCAAGTTATTATTCCGTGCTTGCGTCAGTGGCGTACCAGCGTCCGACAACATCAGGGACATTCACAGGGGCATACACGACAAAGCAGACATCCGGGAACGCCTCGCAGGAGAATGTTTTTGCCGGGAACATCGGACTCCGTCTCACTCAGCGAATCGACATCAGCGGAAGCTACAAGCTCGACGAACAGCAGAATATACTGGGCTACGAGGTGTCCCGCGCAAATTTCGACAACAACATTAACACCCTCATAGCTGCGGCTGAGGAAACATGGTGGAGTGCAGTGCTTGCCCGCGAGAACATGAAGCTACAGCATGAAATTTTGTTACAGCGTTCAGAGAATCACCGCGTTACAGTCGAGAAATACAATCAGGAGCTTGTCCCGAAACTTGACATCGTTCGCAGTGAAGCGCAGGTAGTAGCCGCTGAGACACTAGAGAAGACCGCCGAGACTACATACTTGAATCTCATCGCGGAATTGTCGCTCATGGCAGGAGGGCTTGACGTTGAGCCTGTCGACGAACAATTGAAGGTGCCGGAATTTGATGTAGCCCTTAATTTTGAGGACGCATTAGAATACCGCCCTGATGTCAGAGCCGCAAGACTCAATCTCGAACGCGCCCGACTCGTGAAGAAGCTCACCGCTAAAGGAATGTCCCCGACTCTTGATTTCGCGTTCCAGTTCACACCGTGGTCAGACCCGGAGTCTTACGCCACGCCGAATAAATATCAGGCAGGAGCGTCCATCTCAATGAATTTTCCCATCACTGACGGAAAAGCCACAAAGTATAGAGTCCTCAACACTGACCGCCTAATTCAGGCCGCAGAGTCAAGCCTAAGCGCACTGAAAGAACAAACGCGCCGGGACATAGCCGTAGCCATGAACAACTGGCGGAACGCCTCAGCCGCAGAGCATGACAAACAGCGTCAGGTAGAACGCGCAGAAGAGGAACTCAGAATCACGGAATTGATGTACGCCGAGGGAATGGGAGCGCAGATTGACCTGATAAACGCTCAGACGGCGTACCAGTCTGTGAGAACGGAATATCTTGACGCGGTGAAAGATATGTATGTTGCTCTTGTGGCCATGCGGAAGGCTGTCGGGGATTACTCGCCTGACGAAAATGGAGACTGGAGAGAAGCTCTTGAACGTTACGGCAAGGGGAATGATATTGTCGGCGAACTTGGACTCAAAAATCTGAGGACTACCAAAAAATGAAGACGTATAAATTTATAGCCGCGGCATTAATATTTGTATTTCTCACGGGGTCATGCTCGGTTTTTCCGAGAGCAAAGAAGAAAAATACCGCCAAAGCTCCGCAGTCCCAGCCCGCAAAGACTCAGCCCCTGAAAGACCCCGGCGTGAAAGCCCGAAATATTTACGCCCTTTTCACGCAGAAAAATCCCAGGCTTGAGCCGTCAAGCGCGGGAAAATACGCCGAGTACGTCATAGAGGCCGCCGGAAAATTCGGGCAGGATCCCTACGTCATAGCCGCAATAATCGTCCATGAGTCGACCGTCAACAACAAAGCCGTCTCAAAGGGAGGCGATTACGGGCTTATGCAGGTTCGGTGGAAAGTCCACGAGAAAGCCATAAAGCAGAGATTCCCGAAAGTGAAGCGGGCAAATGACATGTTTGACCCAAGAACTAATATAATGTTCGGGACTGAAATTTTTGCTGACGGAATGAAAAGATCCGGCAATGACACCGGGAAGGGACTCCTGCGTTACAGTGCCGGGAACACAAAGCTGCGCGACAAAGTTCTTGCTACAGTGAAGGAGCTGCGCACGAAAGAGAACGCACAGAAAAAGAAGGGGAAATAGTTTCATGATACGCAAAATAACAATGTCATTAATGATTCTGCTTATGCTCTGCGGAATATCAAGTGCCGATTTCGTGTACATGACTTCAGCCGGGCATCTTGGAGCCATAAAGATTAGTGCCTCAAGCGACATTGAAGCACTGCCATTGCAGTACACCGGGAATGTGTCATCTCCTTTCCTCGCGTCATACTGGAACGGGAGAGCCACAGATATTATGCTCATTGACAGAAACGCGGCGGCATCAGGCGACAGGGCATATATATTCACTCCCGGCAACATGGAGAATTTTACGAGAAGCGCGGACATTGCCGGGGTATACGGCACAGGAATCGCGGCATATGCTGATAACGGCTACAGTCTTTTTCTAGGCGCAGGGTCAACGCTGTATGAGGTCAGCACATCATCATTCAGGGTGCTTAACTCTTTCGACTGTGCGGAGATAGTCAGCCGGGATGGGTATAGCACGGAGATAGAAGCCCTCAGAGTAGATTCGCTGATACACGTTATAGCCTCATCGGGTGAAAAACAGAAATACGCACGCTTTGACGGCCAACTGAAAAAGAACAAAGACCTTTTCATGAGCGCGGACTTGAGCGCGGGAGCGTCTGCAATGCTCACGACTTCTACAGCCTGGCCAATTATCGGACATTCATCAGGCATTGACGCTATGAGAAGCGACAAGAAACTTTACCTGACAATAAGCACAGATTATCCGGTCAAAGCAATGTGCCCGGACAGCGGCTCGGATTTCTTTTTCTCCACGCAGTATTATGACGGAAGCAATTATGTGAACACAATCATGCATTCAGCTTCCCGGACCGAGTTCACGCCAATGACAATAACATCATCGGGGCAGGATTTCAGGCTTCTGCGGGATAACAGCCATATGGAAACATTTGCGGCCATGACGGACGAGGGCATACGGATAATATCATATGCTGACAGGCGCACATTCTCGCGTGAATTTACCTCGTCAGACTTGGGCGGGACTCTTGCTGGGATTGCGGCGGCTTCTGTCTCAGGCTACAACGCTAACTCGTCATCAAGCGGCTGTGATTCGCTGTATGCGGGAATGATTCTGCTTGCTGTGATTCCGTTTGTGATGAGGCGGAAATAGCGCGGAGGATTTCATATTGTCCCCTCGGATTTATGCCGGGGGGATATTTTTTTGGGCGTGAGTGTACAATATTCATGAAATTAATCCCGAAAGGATATGAAAATTTTGAGCCTCGTACTATTCAACGACCTCACCCGAAAAAAAGAAGCCTTCACTCCCATAAAGCCCGGTCATGTGAGCTTCTATTCCTGCGGGCCGACGGTCTACGATTTCTTTCACATAGGAAACGCCCGGCCGTTTATCGTGTTTGACGTGCTAAGGCGATGGCTACAGCATGAGGGCTATGATGTAACGTTCGTGCAGAATTTCACCGACATTGACGACAAAATGATTCACCGCGCTAACCGTGAGGGCATCACAGTCGCACAACTCGCCGAGAGATTCATAGCCGAGTACAACAAAGACGCGGACGCACTCGGAATCCGCCGGCCTGATGTCGCCCCCCGCGCAACTGAGCATATCCCCGAAATCATAGCGACAATTCAGCGCATAATCGACAACGGACACGCATACGAGTCAAACGGTGATGTATATTTCGACATAAAGAGCTGGCCTAAATACGGCTCACTGTGCAAGCAGAATCTTGAAGACCTCGAAGCAGGCGCAAGAATCGAACCGGGCGAAAAGAAAAAAGATCCCCTCGATTTCGCGCTGTGGAAGGCAGAGAAGCCCGGCGAACCTTCCTGGCCGAGTCCCTGGGGCAATGGCCGCCCAGGCTGGCACATAGAATGCTCCGCGATGTCATCAAAATATCTCGGCGACAACATAGACATTCATTCGGGCGGAGTAGATCTGATGTTCCCGCACCACGAGAACGAAGCCGCACAGAGCGAGGCCGCGTCAGGGTCGGGAAAACCTTTCGTCAACTACTGGCTTCACAACGGCTTTCTGCTGATTGACAGTGAGAAGATGGCAAAGTCCCTCGGAAATTTCGTTACAGCAAGAGACGCGCTCAAGAAATATCCTCCGTTAGCGATAAGATTCTTCATGTTGAGCGCACATTACAGGAGTCCGATAAACTTCACGCCGGAGTCATTAGAGCAGTCAGCAGCAGGAGTTGAACGTCTCAGAAATTGCCGGATCGATCTCGATTTCGCCGCAAAGAATCGAGTCGGCGACTCAGATTTCGACATGGCCGGATTCGAGTCCCAGCTTTCAGACCTGCACACGAAATTCACGGAGGCCATGAATGACGACTTCAACACCGCCGCCGCAATGGGAATCTTGTTTGATGTGGTATATCTCATCAACACAAGCCTGAAGGAGAATGAGACGCTCCCGGAAAAATTCTTCACCCTCTCGAAAAATGCCCTCGATGAATACGACTCTGTACTCGGCGTAATCGGCAGTGATGACGCAGAAACGGAACATGACGCGGAGTCCGCCGAAATTGAGAGGCTCATACAGGAACGTACAGAGGCAAGAAAAGCGAAAAACTTTGCCCGTTCTGATGAGATTCGCGACTCGCTCAAAGCGCGGGGGATTGTGCTTGAGGACACTCCGCAGGGAACGAAATGGAAGAGGGAGCTGTAGATGATTAAGCTGTTATTTGTGAGAAGGTTTATGCCGCTTTTCTGGACTCAGTTTCTAGGGGCGTTCAATGATAATTTCTTCAAGAGCGCGTTAATGATGCTCATAACGTACCGAATCGGGGACGCTGCCGGGGTTGACCCTCGAATCCTCGTCAACGCCGCCGCCGGGATATTCATTCTGCCGTTTTTCGTGTTTGCCCCGACTGCCTCAGACCTTGCGGACAAGTACGACCGTTCGGACTTAATGCGCTGGGTGAAATTCGCTGAGATTGTCGTGATGTCGTGCGCGCTGTTCGGGTTCTGGCTGGGAAATGTCTGGGTGCTAATGTTCGTGCTGTTCATGATGGGAGCGCAGTCAGCATTCTTCAGTCCGGCAAAATACAGCATACTTCCTCAGCACCTGCGGGAAGACGAGCTTATAGCGGGCAACGGCCTGATTCAGATGGGTACGTACCTTGCGATTCTCTCCGGGACAATCGCGGGCGGCCTGGTGATTCTGCGTGAGAATGGAATATACTGGGTCGGCGGACTCGCTGTAACAATTGCGGCACTGGGCTGGCTGTTCTCGATGTTCATTCCTCCCACGAAACCTATTGACCCGTCGCGCGTTGTGTCATTCAGAATCGTGAAGAGGACTGCGGAAATGTTTGCTGACGTTTACCCGATGAGGAAAGTTTTCGGCTCAATGCTGGCTATTTCGTGGTTCTGGCTTGTAGGCTCTGTGTTCCTGGCGCAGTTCCCGACATACGCCCGGACGATTCTGGGAGCTGATGAGAGCGTTGCAACGTCATTCCTTGCTATATTCTCGTGCGGAATCGGAGTCGGCTCGATGTTCTGCGACTCACTGCTGAAAGGCAAAGTTACGTCAAAATATGTTCCTGCCGCCGCCTACGGAATAGCAATAGCGAGCGTTTTATTGTGGTACGTCAGCAGCCGTCCTCCTGTGCCTGAAGGGACTCCGATAATTGACGCATGGACGTTCTTCACGCGCCCGGAGAATTTCATGATTACCGCGTGCTTGTTCGTGATAGCTTTCTGCGGGGGGCTGTACATTGTGCCGTTATACGCCGTAATGCAGACTGAAGCGGGCGACAAGGTGTCAGGTGTCATAGCCTGCTCGAACATCTCGGACTCTGTGTTCATGGCACTGGCCGCAGTGGGTGCGAGCGTGTTAATCACAATGGGCCTGAGCATTCCGCAATTGTTCCTGACGATGGGGCCGACAACGTTTATTGTTGGTTTGCTTGTGGGACTGATATAGGGAGAAGAAATGCCCTGTCTTTTTCGGGAGGCGGGGCGTTTTTTTTTGCGGAAAAAACTGACTCACAAAACTATTTGCAGTTTAGGAAATCAGTTGTTAAGATCACTCACGAATTTTTCGCGGGAGTGTTGCGTGTTGTATTTCGCTTCGATAAAACCTTTTTTCACTGATGATGATTCAGCATTGTATTTGTCTGATGCGTTTCTTGCGCTTGAAGATATGCGCCCGAAAAGTGTCGACATGATTTTTGCTGATCCTCCATATTTTTTGTCAAACGGCGGATTTTCATGTAGCGGGGGAAAAAGGGTATCAGTCAATAAAGGCAACTGGGACAAATTAGAATCCACAGAGCAAAAACACGACTTCAACCGCAGATGGATCCGTTTATGCCGGAACGTTCTCAAACCTGACGGAACTATATGGATTACGGGGACTCTTCACAATATTTATTCCGTTGGCATGGCACTAGAACAGGAAGGCTTCAAGATAATGAACAATATAACATGGCAGAAGACGAACCCGCCCCCTAATCTTTCATGCAGGTACTTCACGCACAGCACAGAGACTATTTTATGGGCGAAAAAAAACGGCAAGGCACGGCATTACTTCAATTATGACCTGATGAAGGAATTGAACGGAGGCCGACAGATGAAAGACGTTTGGACAGGGACATTAACGCCGGCAAGTGAAAAGACGCAGGGGAAACACCCAGCGCAGAAGCCTTTGTACATTCTCGAACGCATAATAATGGCCTCAACACGCGAGGGGGAATTAGTGCTTGATCCTTTCTGTGGGTCATCAACAACGGGAGTCGCCTGCAAGAAATTGGGACGCAGGTATATCGGCATAGACAACAATCCGGAGTACATAAATTTATCTGTAAGGAGGCTGACAAATTCATGCGCGGAAGAATTTTCGAGGAATGGTTCTCTACTTTCAGAGCGTCAATTAACACTTATGATTACTACTCTGACTTCAGGAAGATATGCAAAAATGCCCGTAAACTGAGAGACGAGATTAATATTCTTAACCTGCTTGTGAAGGCAGAAAATATAGAGTCGGAATTTGTGCGTATCCTCAAGAAATACCCTGAATGCCTCAGAGCTGTACCCATTCTCTTGGCTGTCAGGAGCTATGAAATTTTCTGTCGGGAGGAAGACGTAGAATTAACTTATCGCTTCGACAAGATGACACAAACCCCGGAGCAGTACGCTTACTTCATGCACAAAACCGGGCTGTTTGACTTGATACAGAATCACATTATCCATGATCTTAACGACTATGTTACGGGAGTCGAAACGGGACTTGATTCAAACGGTCGCAAAAACAGGGGCGGGCATCAGATGGAACACCTTGTAGAATCCTTCCTCAAGAAATCCGGCGTAACCTATTGCCGCGAAATCAAAACAGCCAAGCTCGCAAAGCAATTCGGAATCACCCTCCCCGAATCTTTCGCCAAAAGTAAACGCTGGGACTTCGCCGCCAAAACTCCCGACCATGTCTGCGCGATTGAGACAAATTTCTACACCGACAGAGGCTCAAAGCTCACCGAAACCGCAAGAAGTTACCGCCTAATAGCAGAACAAGCCCGCGGCATTCCCTGCTTCACATTCATATGGATAACTGACGGAAAAGGCTGGGAGTCCGCAAAGTCTGAACTTCACGAGACATTCTCCGAGCTTGATACCCTCTTCAACATCTCAGACCTCGAAAACGGAGTCCTATCCGAAATTTTCCGCCCGTAAAAAAATCCTCCCCCGCTCACACAAGGAAGGACTCATTTCTGCCATCAGCACCCCAGCTACATTCCTACGTCAAATCATCCGCCGGAAGCTGTATCCTCTCAATGCCTACAGCAAGCCCGGTGTCCTCGTCAATGTCAATAATTACTCCGTTGAACGCCGCACCCGATTCGCTGGCCTCGAATTTGCACGGAAGACCGTCAATGAATTTCGGCATGACTGACTCATAGCTCACGCCTAATATACCGTCATGGCCGCCCGTCATACCAGCGTCAGAAATATACGCCGTGCCTTTCGGGAAAATCCTTTCGTCCGCCGTCTGAACATGCGTATGTGTCCCGACAACCGCGCTCACACGCCCGTCAAGATAGTACGCCATCGCCTGCTTCTCGCTCGTGGCCTCCGCGTGAAAGTCCACGAATATCGGCAGATTGTCCCCGCCCTGTGATTTGAGGTCGTATATCAGCCTGTCAGCACAGTAAAACGGGGAGTCTATCGGCGGCAAAAACACCTGCCCCTGAAGATTCAGAATGCCCAGCCTTTTGCCCTTGCGTTCGATTATGCCATGACCGCGCCCGGGACATGACGGGGGATAATTCGCCGGGCGGAATACTCTCGTCTCAGCGTCAAGAACGGGGAAAAATTGCGGCTTGTCCCAGATGTGATTGCCGCTTGTCATAGCGTCAACCCCTAACTCTATGAAGCCGTCAAATATTCTGTCGGTCATCCCTTTTCCGTGTGCGGCGTTCTCGCAGTTTACGATGACAAAATCAAACGGGCCGTGTTCCCGCCGTATTACAGGCAGCGCATAAGCAAGAGCCTTCCTGCCCGTGTTCCATGAAACATCGCCGGAAAATAGTATCCTCATTTCGCAAACTCCGCCGCTTTCGTCTCACGTGTTACGCTGACTTTGATTTGCCCGGGGTATTTCAGCTCGGCTTCTACCCTTCTTGCTATGTCGAACGCTAATTTATGCACTGTCCCGTCATCTGTCCTTTCTGCGTTGAGCATTACGCGGACTTCTCTGCCCGCCTGCATTGCGTAAGCCTTTGTTACGCCGTCAAAACTCTGCGCGATTTCCTCTAACTTTTCGAGCCGCTTAATGTATGCGTCAAGACTCTCACGCCTTGCACCAGGACGGGACGCGCTTATAGCGTCAGCAACAGACACAATCACTTCATACACCGAGCTTACTTCGAGATTGTCATGATGGCTTGCGATACAGCTCACTATTTCGGGACGCTCGCCGAGTCTCCGCGCCAAGTCAGCACCTATTTCAGCGTGAGGGCCTTCCGTCTGTCGGTCGATAGCTTTCCCGATGTCGTGAAGGAGTCCTCCCCGCCGGGCTAATTCCTCGTCAAGCCCTAACTCCGCGGCAATTATTCCGGCAATCTGCGCCACCTCTATGCTGTGGGACAAAACATTCTGCCCGTAGCTGTAACGGAATTTCAGCTGGCCGATCGTCCGTACAAGCTCGTTGTTCATGTTCTTTATACCGAGTTCAAGAATGACATTCTCGCCCTCCGTAATCATTTCGTCGTCAATATCGCGGGCGGCCTTCTCGATTAACTCCTCGATACGTGCGGGGTGAATGCGTCCGTCAACAACCATCCTCTCCATAGCTCTGCGGGCGATCTCTCGGCGTATAGGGTCAAAGCTGGAAAGTGTTACTGCTTCGGGGGTGTCGTCTATGATGAGGTCTACTCCTGTGAGGCTCTCGAATGTCCTGATGTTGCGTCCTTCGCGGCCAATTATGCGGCCCTTCATTTCTTCTGACGGGAGCGGCACAACGCTAATGCTTGACTCCCCGGCACTTTCTACAACACATCGCTGCATTGCGCCTATGATGATGTCGCGTGATTTTCGGTCTGCTTCCCGCTGGTACTGCTCTTCAAGTTCTTTGAGCCTGAGTCCGAGAAAGTGCTTTGCGTCTGCTTCTGTGCGGGCTAAAAGAATTTCCTGCGCCTGCTCGCGGGTCATGGCGGCTACTTCCTGTAGTTTCTCTTCCTGCTGCTGTATTGCGGCTTCGAGGTCTGAGCGGCGTTTTTCGATTTCCTCCTGCCGGGATTTGAGTTCGTCTTCTTTTCGGGTTACGCGGTCAATTTTCTTGTCGAGGTTGTCCTCTTTCTGTTCGAGTTTTCGCTCTGTCCGCTGAATTTCGAGCCTGCGCTCTTTGATGTCCTTCTGCGCTTCCTGCCTGAGTCGGGTTACTTCCTCGCGGGTCTCGGTAATTTTTGCCTGCTTGATCCGTTCGGAATTTTCTTCTGCTTCCCGGAGCATGTTGGAGATTTGGTTCTTCACGCCGTTCACTTTGGCATTGTCCCACGCCCTTAACACCGCATATGCCAGTCCGGAGCCGGCAATGAAGGCTAATACTGCTAATGCTAGTTGCATGATTGAAGTTATCCTTTCTGTGTGTAAGTGATGAAATTTATATTCCCAAAAAAAGAAGGGGTGCTGATTAATCATTCTCGTAATTGGGCAGATATTAAAAAAATTTTACCATAACCACACGAAAAGACTCCTGCTTATAATTGCGTGTCCGTGCTGTGCTTCTCTAAGTCCGGGTATACAATTAAGCTCACGAGTTGAAACGGGAGAGCCGCCGAAAGAGGATACGCCCCCGCTTTTCCCCGCTAAAGCTCATGATACATCGGCTTCATTTTCTCGAACGTGCAGAACCTCCGAAACCCTATATCCCGCAGAATATCCCGCGCCTGACTCACATGGTCATAAATATATTCCGGCGAATGTGAGTCGCTCCCAAGCGTGATAATTTCCCCGCCCATGTCATGATAGAGCGTCAGAATCTCCAGGCACGGCTGTGTGTCTTTGAGACCGTATCGCCATGAGGCCGTGTTCATCTCGATACCCTTCCCGCTGTCTATGACGGCCGATAATATTTCGGCTATTATGTCTTGCGCCTTCCTGAACGGATATTCCCCGGCCATGTCGTAACGCCTCATCAAATCCATGTGAGCCAGCACAGAATAATCACGATACGAGCGCACTACCCTCAATAATTCCTCGTAGTAGCCCCGGTTGTATTCGTCCTGAGTTTTTCCCGATTGATATTCCTGATTCCAGAAGCATTTGTTTCCGACCTGATGGACGCTCAAGAGTATAAAGTCAAGATCATCCCGGTACTTCTCGCACAGTGATTCATACTGCCCTGTTGTGTGAGACTGGACTCCGCACTCAAGCCCCGCCCGTATTGTGATTCTGTCCGCGTATTTCTGCCTCAGTCCGTCAATCTCCGCAAAGTACAGCGGGTAATCTATATCTTCATACCTCACGCCGTAATCTACATGATCCGTGAAGCAGATCTCATCAAGCCCAAGCTCGCACGCCTGAAGAACCTGACGCTCCATAGGTATATTGCTGTCCTCGCTGTAATAGCTGTGAATATGATAATCGCACTTCATATTTGTTTCCTCCGCAGCAAAATCAAGAATGAGTGAATATCCTGCTATATGCTCCTCCACAGGGCAAGCAGGAAATCAACAAAACTGGATACCGTAAACGTCCTTACCATGAACGCAATCAATGAAATTCCGACACAGCATAGGACAAAATTTTTCTCGCCCCGGCTCATTTCGCCGATTTTTTTCGACATGTGGAATACGTGCATTCCCACGCTCCTTTTCCAGGGGAGCAGGAAAGGCACTGTACCGCACCACGCATCCTCCAAGATATGCAGAACACATCCCATCAGCCAGAAGCCAGCGCATGACCACACATCAAGATGGGCATTCCTCCCGTCAACAAGAACTGACAGACGCGGCACAATCCAGTGAGACCGCTCAAAGCACACCAGTGCCATAACAAGCCACGGAACAAACCAGTGTGTGTAACGTCTGTGATACCTGTTGCGCCTCTTCCCGAATATCACATACTCAGACGAATCCGGGAACGTGCTGCCCAAAAAGCTGAATGTCGCCGCCAATGGAGACCCAGTAGCACCCAGCACAAACGCAAACGTAGAAAGCCTATGCCCCTTCCCCGTCATGGCCGTACCCCCGAATATATTTTCATGAGCATTAATATTGTTACGTTCGACAGAATCACGCCCGCCCCCGCCGGTATGCTGAAGACGAACGACACAGCCAGCCCCGCCAAAAACGCAATCACCGATATTACGCCCGAAATCACGACAAGAGAACGGAAGCCCCGCGCTATTATTTTCGCAGACACCGCCGGAAGGATTATCACTCCCGAAATTAACAGCGTTCCCGTTATCCTCATTCCCGCGACAACTACAAGAGCCGTCAAGACTGATACGACAAATTGATACATGGCCGTGTTGATTCCCAGAGTCCTCGCGTAATCCGCGCTGTATGTTATGAGAAACAAGCGATTATAGAGAATCACGAATGACGAAATCACAACAGCCGCCAAAAACACCGCAATCCACAAATCCGAGTTGCTCACAGCAAGAACGCTCCCGAAAAGATACGCGCTCATATTCGAGGATTTCCCCGTGAGTGATGACACCGCTATACCGAAAGCCAGTGCCGCTGAGGATGCTATTGCTATTGCCGTGTCGCCCGCCGTGCGGTATTTCCTGCTGACGTACATAATGACGAATGAGGCCGCTATCACTGAGGGAGCCGCAATATACATCGGCTGAATGTTCAGTGCTGACGACAGAGACAATGACGCAAAACCGATCTCAGACAGGCCATGACCGATTAAGGCATAATGTTTCAGGACGAGAATCACTCCCAGCACTGACGCGCATAACGATATGAGAGTCCCCGCAATCAATGCCCTGTAAGCAAACGGATACGACAGAATTTCGAGAAGGTCATTCATGATTGAGTCCTCCGTGTGAAATATCACTTGCGATTTTCCCGTGAGAGATTCGAATCACGCGGCCTTCAGGGATTCCGTCAATGTCGGAAATGTCATGCGTAACCATAACGACCGCGCACCCGTCCGAAAGAAGCCCCCGCAGTATCGTGAAGAGTCTCTCATGCGTATGAGCGTCGAGTCCCGCGCAAGGCTCATCAAGCAGCAGCAATTCAGGATTCCCGCATATAGCCCGCGCCAAGAATACCCGCCGCAACTGCCCGCCGGAGAGAGTCCGAATCTCACTGCCCGAAATCCCGCCGATGTTCAGCGCATTCATGGCCGACTCTGCCTGCTCCCGGTCTTTACGTGTGTGGAATAATTTTCCCGGACGCTGAGTCCCCGTCAAAACAATCTCACGAACACGCGCAGGAAAATCCCGGTCAGCGTCTTCATACTGCGGAACGTATGACATTCTCGGAGTCCTCACGAGAGTCCCTGACGAAAGCTGAAGAAGCCCGGCGATTCCCTTCATGAGAGTCGATTTCCCGGAGCCGTTAGAGCCTGTGATGAATATCATCTCGCCGGCATTGGCCGAAAGTGATACCCCGTCAACCGTCGCAATGTCCCCGTACTTTATGACAGCGTTATTCAGCCGCAGGCACTCAGTCATTCATGGCCTCAGAAATATTCCTGTAGTTGTCATTCATGATTTTCAGGAACGTAATATCATCGTCAGGCACAAAATGACCCGTCCCGAAAGTGAGAAGCTCCGCGCCTGTCTCATCGCTTATCGTCCGGGCAACATCACCAGCCCCGTTGATGTCCGTGAAAATATAGCGTACTTTATCCTGCTGAATGTGCCTGATTATGTCCGACATTCTCCGCAAGGACGGTTCATTCTCGCCTTCATACGCGCTGAGATACTCGAACCCGTAACGCCTCACGAAATATCCGGCGGAAAATTCCCCTGCGAAAATTAACGGTCTAGGCTTCCTCATGGCCGAAAATTTCCCGTCAAGCTCTCTGAGTCCGGCGCATAATGTCTCAGCGTTGCGGGCATATTCTGATGAGTTGCCCGGGTCAGCCTCAGACAGTCCGCGCAGAATGTTCATCACCATTTTTTGAGCAAGCGACAAATCAAGCCATATATGCGGGTCATTGTCGGTCAATTCTATTCCGTCTGAAGCGTCAATACTCCGTGTGTCTTTGAGGGACTGCGAGACTTTCACCGCCCAAGGCTCCATCAATGCACCCGTGAATATGAACACGTCCGAGTCATTCAGAGTCTTAATGTCGCGGGGAGACGGCTCATATTCGTGAGGCTCAGTTCCGGGCGGAAGGAGTAATTCTACGTCAGCAAGAGTCCCGGCAATGCTCCGTGTGAAATCGTAGACGGGAAAAAGGCTGCATGTTACGGAAATTTCAGCATGTGAGGCCGAAGCCGTGAGAGAGAAAAGCACAAGTAATATTAGAGTTTTAAGTTTCATCAGCAAAATTCCTGAAGGAAAAATTTTAGAGTATTATAGCAGACATGTTGATATTGATTTTCGGAAGTGCGTCAAGCGGGAAAAGCCGTTACGCGGAGTCGAGGCTGTCAGAATTACCCGGGAGTCCAAAAATTTATGCGGCTGTCTCAGAAGTATACGATGACGAAATGAGAGAGCGAGTCAGAATCCATCAGGCAATGAGAGCGGGAAAAGGCTTCATGACGATAGAGCGTCCCAGAAATTTGGCGGGCATGAATATTCCTGCGGGGGCTTCCGTGATGATTGAGAGCCTCACAGCGTGGACGGCCAACGAAATGTTTTCCCCTGAAGGCGTGAAGAGTCCCGGCCATGTTGCGGGGAAGGTGTACGGCGATTTGCGGGTGATAATGTCGCGGGTGAAAGGTGCCGTGATTGTTGCTGACGATATATTTTCGGACGGCGGAGAATATAACGCTCTCACGGAAAATTACGTGAAGGCACTTGCGGATTTGCTTGTGAAAATTGCGGCTGAGGCTGACGAGGTTATAGAAATTATTGCGGGAATGCCTGTATTCTACAAAAGGCGGGCGGATAAATTATAATATCACCAAATTTTTTGACGGCGTAACAATATGAATGATCGCAAACTCACACTGAACAATGAAGAGTCCTCAGACTATGCGAACTTAGTCAGCCAGATTCTTGCGAGGGTAAGCAACTTGTCCCCCGCAGGTTTTGAGCAGCTTGTTACGGATTTATTGATACGCATGGGCTACGAGGTCTTCAAGAACGCCAAACGCCGAACGAGTCCCGGAGCGATTCAGGGGATAATCATTGAGGATCGCCCCGGCTATAACCCGATATATATTCAGACGCGGAAACTTGAGAGAGGCAGCATAATAACAAGCTGGAACATGCAGAGTTTCGGCGACGCTGTAGAGCGAAAAGCGGGGCGCGGACTCCTCGTAACAAACGCTTCATTCTCAAAGCCCGCGCAGGATTACGCGAAGGAGAAACGTATCATCCTCATAGACGGCCATATATTAGCCCGCCTGATGATCGTGCATAATTTCTGCATCAATGTCCGCGAGGTCGTAGAGGTGAAATCGCTTGACCCCTCGGCCTTCAGCGACTACGAAATCTGAGACGCAATCTCAAGCGCACGCAGTAATGCCGCGTCCATGTCGTAATATTTGTACTCGCCGAGTCTCCCCGCGAATATCACATCAGGACATTTTTCCCGCGCAAGCTCCTTGTACTGTTCACATAATGTATTGTTCCGCTCATTGTTGACGGGATAATACGGCTCCGTTCCCGGCCTCCATTCCGCGCTGTATTCGTGCGTCAATACGGTGTCTTCTGTTTCAAGTCCGGGGTAAAAGTGCTTATGCTCAATCGTCCGCATGTAGGGTATATCTTTGTCCGTCCAATTTATTACCGCGTTGCCCTGAAAATTTCTGACTCCCTTCATGAGTTCATGCTCAAATCTTAATGTCCTGTATTCAAGATGTCCGAGACTGTAATCAAAATATTCGTCAATCTGCCCGGTGAAAACAACTTTTCCCGCAAGCCCGTCAAAATTCCCCCTGTCAGAAAAATAATCACAGCTCAGTCGGACATCACAGCCTTCAAGAAGTTTCCGTATTATCTCCGTGAAGCCGTCAACAGGAATCCCCTGATACAATGCGTTGAAATAATTGTTGTCGTAAGTGTAGCGGACTGGGAGACGCTTTATGATGAACGCGGGAAGCTCACTGCATGGCCGCCCCCATTGCTTTTCGGTGTAGCCCTTTATGAGGCGTTCATAGATGTCGCGGCCGACGAGGCTTATTGCCTGCTCCTCAAGATTACGGGGATTCGTTATGCCTGACTCGCGCCTCTGGGACTCGATTTTTTCGCGGGCTTCTTCAGGGGTAAATACGCCCCACATTTTGTTGAATGTCCACATGCTGAAGGGCAATGAATATATTTCCCCCTTGTAGTTTGCGACAGGTGAGTTTGTGAATCTGTTGAAGTCGGCAAAATTGTTGACATAATTCCAGGCTGCCCGGCTGTTTGTGTGGAAGATATGCGCCCCGTAAACATGGACATGAATCCCGCTGATGTTCTCGGTGAAAATATTTCCGGCGATGTGATTCCGTTTATCGATGACAAGGACGGACTTCCCCCGGCTGTGAAGCTCATGTGCAATCACCGAGCCTGTGAGTCCTGCTCCGACAATGAGACAGTCATACATGAAATTTTCGCTCCTTTTTGGGATTATTGTTTTCACGCATAATTTACCACAAAGTTATTCAGTATTGCTGCGGTGAAATATATACATCAGGAAATCTTTTGCAGCGACAACGAGAAGCCACAGCAGATATACAGCTCCTCCGAGAAGCCAAACGCCAACAATACACCCAACACACTCTTCCATTCTCAGAATATCTCCCTGTCTCAGAAATTGGAAATACGGCCGGCAGAGTGAAGGGCGAATGCGTGTCCTTAATGAGTGCTGTTTCAAATAAAGCCCGCCGTACTCCTAGTAGAAAGTTTACACTACATAATCCGCTGTAAAATATTTCGTAGCATATGTGGTATTATTTCGGGCATATTTCGGTTTTAAGCAAGGCAAGTGATTTGTATGTATGATATAGCACTCTGCGAGAACTCTCCCTCTGACGCGGTAGAGCTTCAGAATATCCTTGATGACTATGAAGAAATATCACACGAAGAACTGAGAGTAAAGCACTTCATCACCGCAGAATCCCTCATGCAGTCGATTACATCAGAAGGCTACAGGCCCGATATAATTTTCACTGACATAAATCTTCCGGGCATTTCAGGAATAGAAGCCGCAAAAAGACTCAGGGCGGGGAATTTTCCCGGAAATGTCATATTCATTACAGCCTCAGAGAATTACGCCCTTGACGCTTGGGAATTATGCGCCCGGCAATATATCATAAAGCCTGCGACAAAGGACAAAATATTTTCCGCACTCGGCAGAATTTTTCCCGCAAGAAAATTTATCATCGTCAGGCAAAGAAAAGCCGTCCGCAAAATTTTCCTGAATGAGATTCTATACTGCGAGACGCACGAAAAGTATCAGGCAATAATTACGCGGTCTGAAGAAATTTCTGTGAGGATTACGGCGCGGGACATGAGAAAACTTATTGCCCCCACCGCAAGAGTAATTTTACTGAATTAGGGTCAGCATATCTCATTAATCTTGAGAATGTGAGAATGCTTGAGGAAGGGAAAATTATTTTTGACGGAGGAAAGGAGCTGAGTATTTCGCAGAGGAGATTCCGAAAGGTCAAGCGCGATTTCCTCAGCATGTGAAGAAAGAAGCCCCCCGGCGTTTTCGGGAGGCTCACGGATTTAGCACCCGCCGAAAATTTCACTCCGAGAATTTCAGCCTCACAGAATGCTTCACGCTCCCATACGGTGAAAGCGTCATCAGCCGTCCTTCTCTGCGTTCGCGTTCACGTCCCATAATGTAGCACGTTGACGGCTCAAGCCCTAAAACGTAATCGCCGCTCTTCATGTTCTTCCACTGCGCCAAAATCGGCAGGGTGTCAAGCGACCACGAAAGCTCCGCCGAAATTCCCAGCTCAGGATTCTTCAGCCGCGCAAATGCTTCCGTCTCCATCTCGTTGAAGAATACCTGCTCTTCCTCGCCGTCAATAGGTTTGCAGAACGTACACTGACTCGCAAGTCCCTTCTCCGCGTAGGGAGTCCTCGGAGTTACCTTGCGTTTTTCGGGAAGCTCAAGCACCGCCGACTCACTCAGCATAGGCCAGCCGAAATTCATGTGATACAGCATCATATATTCTGCGGGTTCGGGCGTAAGGTTCGTTATTTCGTCCTCAAGCAGAATTTCACTTTTCCACGCCGGAATCGTGTAACGCCGTCTCACGCTGAAGCAGTATTTTCCCTGCGCCGTTTCTCTGACTTCACCGCCCACGAAAATATTATCCCCATCGCTGTAACCGTAGAGTCCTTTCGCGCTGAGTCCGTGAAAGCGTCCGTGCAATGGGTGAAATTCTCCGTTGTCGACATTCTCCGGGCCTGCCGATAACATTCCGCACGTGAAGAGCATTCCGCCCGGAAAATAGCGGTCAAATTCGCCGTGAACAGGCAGAAATCTTGCGGGCGAGTCGTAGCCGTTCTTTGTCGTGTAATTGATGTTGACCCCCCGGAATTTTACCCGGCCGATATCGAGTCCTGAGTCCGGGAGAATGTCAAGCTCAAGCCCTCCCGCTGTCGTAACCTGGTACATTGCGATTCCCCGTGCGTTGCCCTCGTCAAGAATAACACGCCGCACTCCGTAAACCTGCTCTTCATTGCCGACATAAGCGCGAAAATCTTTTGTCATCATCTCAATACCTCCTGTGAAAATTTGTCGAATGCCGCTAAACCTTCCGGCGTTCTCTTGTACACTCCGCTGTCCGTCAATACCTGCGTGAATACATGCCCGACTTCATCGCGCAGCATATTCCGCACATTTTCTTCACCCGCAAGACCGTCATATTTCGCCCTGAGTCCCCTGTACCATTTCTCGTGGGCTTCAAGCTCTGACGGGAGAGTCTCTTTTCCCTCAAGCCATGCCGAGCGGATTCGCTCCAACGCATTTTTGAGACGGGCGGGAAGTACTGCGAGTCCCATTACTTCAATCAGCCCGATATTTTCCTTCTTGATGTGATGGACTTCCGCATGAGGATGGAATATGCCTAGGGGATGTTCCGCGCTTGTCCTGTTGTTACGGAGGACTAAATCAAGCTCGTAATCTTCACCGTTCATTCGTGCGATGGGCGTTATTGTGTTGTGCGGCTCACCGTCAGAATACGCGAGAATCCCGGCGGACTCGTCTGTGTATTCGCGCCATGCAGACAAAATTTTATCCGCGAGATTCACGAGTGCTTCAGGCTTCCGTGAACGGAGTCGTATTGCTGACATCGGCCACTTTACGCGCCCCGCTGTGATTTCGGGATTGCCTGTTGTGTATTCCTTCTCGACAGGAGCGACAGCCATCGCGAAAGTGTATCGCCCGCCCTGATAGTGATCGTGCGAGAGAATAGAGCCTCCTACAATGGGAAGGTCAGCGTTTGACCCTATGAAGTAGTGCGGGAACATTGACACGAACGCAAAGAGATTCCCGAACGTCTCACGCGAAATCAGCATAGGCACGTGATTTTCGTCGAGGACAATGCAGTGTTCATTGTAGTAGCTGTACGGGGAGTACTGGAAGTACCATCTTTTTCCCTGCAATGTTAGCGGAATGAGCCTGATATTTTGCCGTGCGGGGTGTGCGTGATGACCGTAGAAGCCTTCATTTTCGCGGCACAATAAGCATTTGGGATAGCCTGTTGATTTTATTGTTTTGGCCTTTGCGATGTCGCGGGGATCTTTTTCGGGCTTTGACAGGTTGATGGTGATGTCTAATTCGCCGTAGTCTGTCGCTGTCTTCCAACAAATATTTTTGGCGGTGCGCTCTGAGCGTATGTAGTTTGACGAGACTCCCAGCCTGTAGAAGTAATCCGTAGCTTTGACGGGCGACTCGGCCATGAGAGTCCCGAACTCCGCAATAACATCTGACGGACGCGGGGTCAGTGCGCCCATTAATTCGGTGTCGAGGAGATCGCGTTCTGTCTCTGTGTTCTCGATGATGTGATTTTCTGCTGACCAGTCGAGAATCTCAGCGAGGATTGAGTCGGGGGAAGCGGTGAAATTTTCGGTGATTGTCTCAGGCTCAAACGAGTTAATGCCAAGTATGCCGATTAATGAATTTGCCGCCCACGTAGAATCCTCCGGGGCGATGAGTTTGTGATAAAGCGCAAAATTTATCAGCCTGTTTATATGACGGTTGACCATTGCGGGAATGCCTCCTTTGTGTGAAAATTTTTCGTGGGAAATTCTGAGGCTATTTTACCGCAGGGAACGCGAAATTTTAGCGTGCTGTTACTGTTTCTATACCCCTTTCGAGCGCGAAAAGCTCATCAAGTTTCATAGGCCGCCCGAAATAATACCCCTGCGCCTTGTCGAAACCTATAGACCTCAGATATTCAAGCTGTCCGGCTGTCTCGACTCCTTCCGCAAGTGCCTGCATTCCCATAAGCCTGGCCATCTGTAAATTTGAGCTGATTATGTATTTTGCCTTCTCTGACTTCCGAATGTCGAATCCGTTAAGAAATTTCATGTCGAATTTTATCGTGTCAAAATTGTAATCCTTCAGAACGTTCAATGACGAATACCCCGACCCAAAGTCATCCATCCATATCTCATAGCCCATTGCCCTGAAACGCTCAATCCCAAGATTAAGCACCGTCATGTCCTCGTCGTTAATGCTCTCGGTAAGCTCAATATTCATCATGTTACGGGGAATTTTGCTGACTGTTACGGCGGACTCTATCTCGCGTATTATGTCGCAAAGCTCAAAATCAAGCCGCGACAAATTGACCGACAAAGGCACAACGGGAAGCCCTGCCTCATTCCTGAGCCTGTAATCACCGCATACTTTCTTGACGGCGTAAATGTCGAGCTTGTGAATCTCCCTGTAATTTTCGAGGGTAGGTATAAATTCGTTAGGGGGGATTATTCCTTTCTCCGGGTCATTCCACCGTGCTAAAGCCTCAGCCCCGCAGATTTTCCCCGTTGAGAGTCTCACAATCGGCTGATACAGGACAGTGATATATCCGTTCGACATGGCCGAGTCCAGCGTGTCAAGAATATGCTGCTGAAGCTCAAGCTCTCGGCTCATTCCGTCATGGAACATGCACGAGCTGACAGAATGATTTTTGCGGATTGAGTCGCAGGCCAGTTTTGCCCTGTCGCATGATGAGCGTATGTCGTCATCATCAGACGGGAAATATATCCCCGCCCTTAGCCGTAACGTAACATCCTCATGAAGCGCGTACAAATATTCCTGAACCGCGCCGATATTCATCTCAGCTACAGCCCAGTCAGTAAGCACTATGAAATTGTCGTCCGAGAATCTCGCTATGAGGCTGTCCCCGAAAGTGTCAGGTGAGAAAACGCCGCCCAGAATCAAAGCAATCTCCCTCAGAATGTCATCGCCGCGCCCGAATCCGAAACGCTTGTTGAACATCTTGAAGTTGTCGAGATTGAACCATATGACAGCAAGCCCCCCCGCCGTGATTTTCCCCGCCTGCCTGTGAAATTCGTTGCGTGTGAGAAGACCGGTGAGCCTGTCTTTTTCCGGGCAGCCCATGAAGTGATAATCAGTCTATGAACTCGAAAAGGTTTAAGCCGACTTCCTCATTCATTTTCCGCTCTACTGTGAATCCGTTTGCGCCGCCGTCTGAAATGTCGTCAACAATCATCTCGCAGGTTGCGCTGACTCTGGCCGAGCTTAAATGCCCCCCGAAAACATTTCCGTGAACATCGCCCGCGCTCATGTGTATATGAGGGTAAAATTTTCCGTTTTTGGTCGTTACTGTTCCCCAGAGGCTTGTTATTTCGGCGGGGAAGGTGAAATGATTTGAGTGATACTTCTTTTCCTTAACGTCAAACAGTCCCACAATGAAATCATCAACCGCTCCCAGTGCTTTCACTTCAGCAAGGGTGATTTTCTCGGACTCACAAAAATTTTTCAGGGACGACATAATTTCCTCGCCTCTGTCAATGCGGACAAAGTATTTATTTCCGAATCTCCTGAACTGCATAATGACTCCTCCTGTGATTTTGGGTGATTACGCACATTATAATACAGCAGAAAAAATGCGCCCCTCCATATTTCAGGAAGAGCGCAAGAATTTTCCTTTGTGTGAGTTACTGCTACTTTGCTTCCGCTGAGATTGCTCCCATTTCAGCAAGTGCTTTATACGTGAGATAACGCTCTCTTGCTTCGGCTATGTCTCTAACGGCAAATGACGCTCTAATAGATATTTCGTGAAATGACTGCTGTTATATGCTGCAAATTTCTGGTACTTGTCGCTCTTATCCTCGTTTGCGTAATCACATATCCCCTTGATGATTATTGCTTTTGGTGAGGGAGCTGAAAAATGCACAGCTGAATAAATCACACTGTAGGATTCCATGTCTAAACCTATTGTTGACGGGAATAACGGCAATACACGTTTAAGGACAAATTTATTGTTCGCCACTATCGCACTTCCGCACGCCATCGGCCCTATGTAAATATTAAACTCGTTGTCATCGCGTCCGATTGTGCTCCTAATTACAGAAAGAATTGATTTGTCAACTGCTATGCTTCGTGGTCTGGGAAGAAATCCTAAATCACCGAAACGCATCTCAGATTTATACGGCCCTACAAATTTTCCCGTTGAGTAATCCCACACAATATCAGGAACAAGTATATCCCCGTATATTTGCTCTATTCCCTCGCCAATTCCGGCTGCTATACCGCACATTATCAGGTAACGGGGACGGAAATTTGATATTACCTTCGCACATAACAAAGCTGATGAGGTCATGCCCATTACCTCCTGTTGTGCCGTTATCAGTTTGTACTTTTTTTCCTCACGCGTAAATTCTGTCTGATAGTATGTCTGACTGTCTCCGGGAATTTTCACTTTGTCCCATTCATCATAGAGACTGAGAACTGATTCTGTCTCAATTTCTACTGCTGTCAATATTGCCGCTGTCGTCTGGTATCCTTCAGTCATTTTTCTCAGCAAAGCCGGGCATAATCGCTTACACCCGGCTGTTAATTTCTTACTGTGTTACGTTGATACTACTTTGCTTCAGCTGAGATTGCTCCCATTTCGGCAAGTGCCTTGTACGTGAGATAGCGTTCTCTCGCCTCAGCCGCGTTCCTGTCGAAAAGCTCATCAGCGATTGCGGGGAAGCCTCTCTTGAGTGATGAGTATCTGACTTCGCCCATGAGGAACTCTTTGTAGTCCTTCACGAACGCTTCAGCGTCATCAAACAGTTTCGGTGCTTTGCTGTCGAGTGTGAACGGGTTTTTCCCGGCCTCAACATCAGGGTTGTACCTGTAAAGGTGCCAGTAGCCTTTTTCGACCGCCAGTTTTGTGCGCTCCTGAGTCTTGCCCATTCCAGCGCGGATTCCGTGGTTAATGCAAGGGGCGTAAGCGATGACTAATGACGGGCCTTTGTGGGCTTCTGCTTCCTTCAGTGCCTTCATGAGCTGGTTTTTGTCCGCGCCCATTCCGACCTGTGCAACGTAAACAGTGCCGTATGTCATTGCCATTCTGCCGAGATCCTTTTTGCGGGTTCTCTTTCCGCTTGCCGCAAACTGTGCAATTGCTGCTGTGGGTGTTGACTTTGACGACTGTCCGCCGGTGTTGGAGTAAACTTCCGTGTCAAGAACGAGAACGTTGACATCCTCGCCGCTTCCGAGAACGTGATCGAGTCCGCCGTAGCCAATATCGTAGCCCCAGCCGTCTCCGCCGAATATCCACACGGATTTTTTCACGAGGTAGTCTTTGTACTCGCAGAGTGTGCAGACTTCCTTCTGTGCTTCCTCGCTGAGGTCATCGAATGACATTCCGCAGTCGCAGCAACCGCAGCAAAGTTTGTCGAGGCATTCCTCAACTTTCGCCGCCGCCGCTACGCTCGCTTCTCCGTCCTCGTGAACGTCAAGCCAGCCCTGTAACGCTTCCTTCATCGGTGCGGGAACGCCGTCCATCTTCACGAGAGCTTCAGCCGCTGAAACAAGGTAGTTGACCATGACATTCAGCGATAACTTCATGCCCATTCCGTATTCTGCCGCGTCCTCAAATAACGAGTTGCCCCAGGCCGGGCCGTGTCCGTTCGCGTCTGTCGTGTAGGGCATTGACGGAGCAGAGCCGCCCCAGATGGAGGAACAGCCGGTAGCGTTCGCGACGATCATTCTTGAGCCGAAAAGCTGTGTGATGAGTTTCGCGTAGGGAGTCTCACCGCAGCCCGCGCAGGCTCCGCTGAACTCAAACAGAGGTCTCTGGAACTGTGAACCCTGAACGGTGAACTTGTCGCCCGCGTCAGCCTTGTCCGCAACGTTCTCAAATGCAAACGTCCAGCGGTCAATCTCTGCTGTCTGTGTTGCTGACGGCTTCATTTCGAGAGCCTTAACCGGGCAGATGTCCGCGCAGTTTCCGCAGCCGAGACAGTCGAGAACGTCAACCTGCATTTTGTACTTGTAGCCTGCCGCTTTGAGTTTCGGTGCTTTAACGTCAACAGCTCCGAATCCTTCAGGGGCGATTGCCTGCTCCTCAGCGTTAAGCAGGAAGGGACGAATTGCCGCGTGAGGGCATACCATTGAGCACTGGTTGCACTGAATGCACTTTGCGCCGTTCCATTCGGGGACGTTTACGGCGACTCCGCGCTTCTCGTACTTGCTTGTGCCTGCCGGGAAGTGTCCATCCTCGTAGCCGTCAACAAATGCGCTTGAAGGAAGTGTGTTGCCCTTCTGAGCGTTGATTGTGTCAACCTGATAGCTGATGAATCCGGGAATCTCTGTCGGGAGTCCGGGGCGTTTGTGAGCTTTGTCCTCTGCTGTCTTCCATGCTTCCGGAACGTTAATCTCAATGAGTCCCGCGAGTCCTGCGTCAACAGCGGCGTAATTCATCTTCACGATGTCCTCGCCCTTTGCGCCGTAGGATTTTACGATTGCTTCCTTCATGTAGGTTACAGCGTCTTCAATCGGGATAACCTTTGCGAGCTTGAAGAATGCTGACTGCATGATTGTATTTGTGCGTGAGCCGAGTCCGATCTTCTGCGCCTCGTCTACAGCGTTGATGACGTAGAACTTGCAGCCGAGGTTAGCGATTTTGCGCTTCAGGCTTGCGGGCAGGTGTTCCTCTAATGCCTCAAGTGTCGTCCACTGTGTATTGAGCAGGAACGTTCCGCCTTCCTTCATGCCCTGGAGAAGGTCATACTGATTCACGTACTCCTGTTTGTGGCACGCTATGAAGTCTGCGTGGTCAATGAGGTATGTTGACTTGATGGGCGATTTGCCGAAACGCAGGTGCGACATTGTGATACCGCCGGACTTTTTCGAGTCATAGTCGAAATATCCCTGCGCGTACATGTCTGTGTGGTCGCCGATAATCTTGATGCTGTTCTTGTTCGCGCCGACTGTGCCATCACTGCCGAGTCCCCAGAACTTGCAGCAAACTGTTCCCTCCGCCGCGGCGTTGATATGCTCATCGGGGATGAGTGAGCTGTCGTTCACGTCGTCAATGATTCCGAGTGTGAAGTTGTTGCGAGGCTCAAAGAGTTTCAGGTTGTCAAAGCAGACTTTGAGATCTGACGGCGTTGTGTCTTTCGAGCCGAGTCCGTAGCGTCCGCCAACAATCTTGGGAGCGCGGCAGTTTCCTACGAACAGCGAGCATACATCCTCATAGAGAGGCCCGCCGAGTGCGCCGACTTCCTTCACGCGGTCAAGAACTGCGATTGCTTTCACTGTCGCGGGTAATGCCCTGAAGAAATATTTGGGTGAGAACGGGCGATAAAGGTGGACTTCAACGACTCCGACTTTCTCGCCTTTCGCGTTGAGGTAGTCTACGGTCTCTTCAATCGCCTGACACACTGAACCCATCGCAACGATTACGCGCTCTGCATCGGGTGCGCCGTAGTAGCTGAACGGGTGATACTCGCGGCCGCAAATGCCTTTGATGTCTTCCATGTACTTGGCTACGATGTCCGGCACTTTGTCATAGAAAGGCTGTGAGGCTTCTTTCGCCTGGAAGAATATATCGGGGTTCTGCGCTGTACCTTTCGTGAAGGGCTTTTCCGGCCTCATTGAACGGTCTCTGAATGCTGCAATCGCGTCATAGTCTACGAGTTTGGCGAGGTCTGCATAGTCGAAAGCGTCAACCTTCTGAATCTCGTGGGACGTTCTGAATCCGTCAAAGAAATTCAGCACGGGTACTGATGACTTAATCGCCGTAAGATGTGCTACTGCGGCCATGTCGTGAGCTTCCTGCACTGAGCCGCCCGCAATCATCGTGAAGCCGCACATACGAGTCGACATTACATCGCTGTGGTCTCCGAAAATCGAAAGCGCGTGCATTGCTATGGCTCTTGCTGTTACGTGGAAGACTCCGGGAAGAAGCTCGCCCGCGATTTTGTACATGTTCGGAATCATGAGGAGGAGTCCCTGTGATGCCGTGTAGGTGCTGGCCAATGCTCCCGCCGACAATGCGCCGTGGCAGGCCGCCGCCGCTCCTGCTTCTGACTGCATTTCGGTTACTTTGACGGTTTTGCCGAAAATGTTCTTGCGTCCGTGCGCTGCCCATTCGTCAATGTGTTCAGGCATGGGCGAAGAAGGCGTGATGGGATAAATCGTCGCCATTTCGGAGAAGGCATACGCTACGTGAGCGACAGCCTCATTACCGTCCATAGTTTTCCAGTTTCTTTTCATGAAAGTAAATACCCTCCCTCTGGAATTGTGAAACGTTATGAAATTATGTTTGTGAAAAATTTATGCGCTGTGAAATATTCTACTACAAGTGAAAAATATTTACACACTGCTTTTACTGGGAATTTCAGCGGGATATATGGAGATTGAGCCGTGTTTGATAAAATTCTCTGTACATACAAAAGTTTCACACAGGAGGATTCATTTTCACATGTTCAGAAATTCAGGGGCAGGGAAATTTTTACCCGTGTCAAATCTGTCTTCCTGCTCTCTGATTTATCGTGTCAAAAGAAAGGAGATAATGAAAAAAATTGCGGCTGGATAAAATTATGGATAAATATTTGTCCTCAAAGCCTGAGGATAATTGCTGCTGGTTCAATGGCGGATGGATTAGCCGTAAAGATTTCGCGGTGCTTGCTGACAGGTGTACTGAAATGCTGCGGGATTCGGGATTCTCGGAGGGTCAGCGGCTTGCAGTACTCATGCCGAACTCACCCATGACTCTTGCGGTGATTCTTGCGTGCTGGAGGCTCGGCGGAGTTTTCTGCCCGCTCAACGAGAAGACCGGGGAAATTTCCCTGCTGAAGACTCTTGACCTGCTGAAGCCGTTTGCGGTGATACTGTCTGAAGGCGTGAAGAGTGATTTAGAGTCAGCCCTCACAAAAGCGGAATGGCCTTGCGTGAGACTGGGCAACGAAAAATTTTCGGGCGCGGAGAAATTCGCAGGCAAGACTCAGACTGCGGACGATTACGACAAAACATTAGCTGTAATATTCTCCACGTCAGGCACAACAGGAGACCCTAAAGCCGTACCTCTCACACACGCCAACATTCTCGACAACATCAACGCCTGCCTCGAACACGTTACAGACCTCAAGCCGGAAGACTCCCTGCTGAACGTCCTACCGAATTTTCACGCATTCGGCTTCACAATCTGCTGCGTGTTACCGTTTGTGCTGGGCGCGACTCAGGTAGTCGTTACGGGCTTCATGCCTCCGTCAAACGTCATCAAGGCTGTGGAGGCGACTCACCCTACTGTGCTTCTTCTCGTTCCGACAATGCTGGGATTTGTCGCGTCATATCTCGAAAAGCAGGGCAAAAAGTTATCGGGCATAAAGTTATTGATTGCCGGGGGCGACAGGTACAACCCGAAAATTGACGACAGAGTCACGGCGGCTTTCGGCGTTCCTGTGATTGAGGGCTACGGAATCACGGAATGTTCTCCCGTTTTGGCGGTCAACCCGAATCCCTCTGTCCGCAAACTCGGCACTGTCGGGCCAGCATTGCCGCGCTTTGAGTTACAGCTGAGAAGTGAGTCGGGAGAAATTCAGAGCATACCGGGCGAGGGCGTTTTGTGGACGCGGGGGCCTTCCGTTACAGCAGGCTACTACCACGCGCCCGAAATCAACAAGGAGCGATTCATTGACGGCTGGTTCAACACGGGCGACTATGTTCAGATTGACGCGGACGGCTACATCAAGATTCTTGACCGAGTTACGGACATCATCATAGTTGGAGGGTTCAACGTCTACCCGCAGGAGGTTGAAGCGATTCTTGCCGAACATCCCGCCGTCAACATGGCCGTAGTTGTCGGAATGCCCAACGACATTAGCGGGGAAGTCCCGAAAGCATACGTGATTAAGCAGCAGGGAGCGGAAGTAACAGAAGGGGAATTAGTGAAATTCTGCAAAGAGAGATTATCACACTACAAAGTCCCGCGTAGTGTTGAGTTTGTCGACAGCCTTCCGATTTCGGCGACAGGGAAAATTTTGCGGCGCGTTCTGCGTCAGAAAGAAAGGGAGAAAAATTAATGCGCCTCGAAAATATCATCATGCCTAGGCTTGAAGAAAACCCCTCCGAGAATTGCTGCTGGTGGGACGGAAAATGGCATACCCACAAAGACCTTCTCTCACTCATCAGCAACTGTGAGAACGTATTACGGGCTTCAGGCTTCACACGCGGTCAGAAACTTGTCGTAATGCTCAGAAATTCTCCGCTCATCCCTGCATTGTCGCTCGCTGTGTGGAAACTCGGCGGGATATTCTGCCCCCTCAACGAGAAAGCCGGACTCGAATCGCTGACGGGGACTCTTGACCTGATTCAGCCTTTCGCGGTAATCGCAGAGCATGAGATTCCCGGCCTCATGGATAAATGGCCGTTCATTACGTGTTCGCTTGACAGTGTGAGCCTTCCTGCGTTCACGGGAAAAACTCAGAGTCCCGAATCTGACTCGCTGGCCGTGATTTTCGCCACTTCAGGCACGACAGGACTCCCGAAAGCCGTCCCATTAACACACGAAAATTTAGCGTCAAACTGTCAGGCCGTCCGCGACACTGTAACAAGCATGAGCGGAAAAGATACATTCCTCACGGTGCTGCCTAACTTCCATTCATTTGGCTACACTGTAACGATAATCCTTCCGCTTACGATGGGCGGAAAGCTGGCTATTGCTCCGTCATTCCTTCCGCCGACACCGACAATACGCGCCATAACAGAGGCGAAAATTGATGTGATGTTCGTAGTCCCGGCAATAATGTCGTTCCTTATGATGTCGGTTGAGAAAGGGAAAATGCCCCCCGAACCCCTAGCCCGTATCCGCATAATCTGCACGGGAGGCGACAAGCTGAATCCCAATGTGCATAAGCAGGCGTTAAAGTTTCTTGGGCGCGACATAATGGAGGGCTACGGCCTCACGGAAACCTCCCCGGTTATCTGCGTCAATCATGACTGCGTTACACAGAAAACGGGCAGCATCGGCCCCGTTATTCCCGGCTATGAGTACAAGCTCAAGACACGCGAAGGGGAAGACACGACAGAACGCGAGGGAGTATTGTGGGTGAAAGGGCCGTCCGTAACTCCCGGCTACCTTCACGCCCCGGAGATTACCGCCGAGAGATTCGACGCTGAAGGCTTCCTGAACACCGGCGACTATGTGAGGCTTGAGACTCATGACGGCGAAGAATATGTGTATATTCTTGACCGGGTTACGGATATTATCATTGTCGGGGGCTTCAACGTTTACCCGCAGGAAGTCGAGAAAGTTTTGGCCGAACATCCTGCGGTGCGTCAGGCTGTTGTTGTGGGAATGCCTCACGACATAAACGGTCAGATTCCCAAGGCGTATATCATGCTTGAGGACGGAGCAAAAACGGACGAGCGCGAAATAATCAAGTACGCAAAAGAACACCTCGCACATTTCAAAGTTCCGAGAAGGGTAGAATTTGTTACGGAGTTTCCTCTTTCAGGGACAGGGAAAATTCTGCGGAGAGTCCTGCGGGACAGAGCCGCCGGGAAATAAGCATATTGCCTCCTCAGAATAACGGGGAGGCTTTTATTTTGCGCGGAATTTTGCGAGCTTGGCTGATGATTTCTTCCACAAAGTTATGATAATGTTTTTGTTCAGCGCGGTGAAAAATATTATGCTCATGATGATATTTGCTGCGTCAAGATATATATTCCTCACAAAGCAAAGCGCGCACATAAGCGAGAGGAACAGCACGACAAAAATCACGTGCTTCTTGTCATATCTAATGCTGACCATTTTCCTGCATTCCTTCATTCTGACTGCACCAACAACGGCATAGCTTACCACTGTTGAGACTGAAGCGGCATATATCCCGATAAACTTAATCAGCGCAAGATTTATAGTGAGGTTGCATATTGCGGCCATAAATGTTGTGGTCGCTATTCCTTTCGTGTTTTTGTTGGCAGTGTAAATTCCTCCGAGAAAAGCACTGATTATACTGAAGAATGAAGCCATGAACAGAATTGGCATCTGATTGTAAGCGTCAGAGTAATCACCGCGCACGAGGATTGCGAAAAGCACGGGTGTTGAAGCGATTATCAGCCCTAGCAGCCCGGCCATGAGGTCAAAAATTCCCCTGAACATGTAAGTGTAGTACTCTGACCTGTCTTTGTCCTTCATTGCCAGACTGGCATTCTCAGTCCATGCCATAGAGAAAGTGCCGTTAGCGATATTCAGGAGGTGCGGTATTTTGTGGGCTACGGCGTAGGCGGCATTGGCGGGAAGACCTATGAACGAGACAATGAGGAATCTGTCTGAGGCATGAATTATCCACCATGCAAGGCTGTTGAAGACACTCGGCCATGAATATGAAAGCAGCTGCTTTATCTTTTCCGCGCTGAACAGAGACAGGTCTATGAGGCTGAATATTCTGAGCCTGTACATCAGGAAACACATTGACGAGGCCGACGCAAGAAGCACGGAAGCTATTGCACCGGGGAGTCCGGCACGGAACAGCCAGAGAAGTATAATTATGAACAGCACCTTGAACGAGGCATTTATAACGGAGCTTAACGAGTAATCCAGATTGTTTCCCAGCCCACGCGTGAAAAGACCCATTGTATTGTTGGCGAGGCTTACGGACATATAGACGCAGGCCAGAAGTCGCACTGAGGGCTTTCCCGGAATGAAGAAGAAAAACGGAATCAGCGTAACTAGAGACATGACAGCGGTAAAAATCACGGTGTTTGAGATAATGCTTCTGATTTCGGGGAGATTCTTCCGGGCATCGATAAGGTAACGGAATGCTGCTGACCTGATGCTTAGGGTGGTAATAGGAAGCACCATCGAAAACACCACGAAAACAAGGTCAAATATTCCGTACTCAATTTTCGTCAAGCAGCCTGTCAGCACTGGAAGCGTGATGAAGACTCCGAACTTGGGCAGTATAGTTCCCAAGGAGAAAATCAATGTATTTTTCAGTAGATTTACCTGCCTGCTCAACGGGAAATATTTTCCTCCTGAATAATATAAATTGGTGTGATAATTTTATCGCGGATTATAACATGACAGGAGGACGATTTTTTATGATAACAGCGACATTCAACGTCAACTCCGTACGGACACGCCTGCCGATTTTGGAGCGGTGGCTGAAAATTTTCGCGCCTGATTTCCTCTTCATGCAGGAGACAAAGACTCAGGATGAATTTTTCCCGGCTCTAGCGTTTCAGGAATTTGGCTACAGGTCATATTATCACGGGGGAAAAAGCTATAACGGTGTGGCGGCTCTCGTGAAGAATGACATTGATGATGTCGATGTGTCATTCGGATTTGACGGCGGGGAATTTGACACAAGGGTAATGACTCTCAGGCACAAAAATTTCACCGTCCTTAATACTTACGTTCCTCAGGGGAAATCCATCGATCACCATGACTTTCAGGTGAAGAAGGAATTTCTCGCCCGCGTCAAAAATATCATTGAGCGCGAAAAGGATGGCCTGTTCCTGTGGCTCGGTGATTTGAACGTTGCGCCGGAGCCTGAAGACGTGAATCACCCGGAGGCAAAGCGGAATCATGCGTGCTTCAGCGATGAGATACGGCAAATTTTCCGGGACACAAAAAACGGCCTAATTGATGTATTGAGGCTGTTCGACAAAAATCCCGGTGTGTATACTTTCTACGATTACCGCGTGAAAAGTGCTGTTGACCGCAATATAGGCTGGCGGATTGATCACATGCTTGCGTCTCCGAAACTGGCGGACTTGGCCGAGTTTTGCCGACCTGACATTGAGCCGCGTAAATGGGAGTGTCCATCGGATCATGTTCCCCTTATTGCGGGATTCAAAATTCAGTGAGTGCTTGAAAATTATATGCCGAATGTTAAACTGTCCAACGCTGACTATTAGCACAAAGTATCAGCTACCAATACAGCAAACAGCAGTCTGTTCAGCAAAATGGATCCGGCAAAATATCCCTATATAGCAAGATATGACGTGTCCCAGGATAACCGCATAAAGATAGCAACACACGCTAAGGCAACAATGTCCGCCGCCTATGTCAAAGATTTGTATGAGGAATTTGCATCATATCTCAGATCTGCGCTTGCTGAAGCGTTCTCGAACATGAAAGCATCACCCGGACGCATAGTAGGAGATCTATCCAAGCTGAATATGTCCCTGAAAGATATTCTTACTTACGCTCAGAGCGGCGATATTGTCGGTGAAGTCATTAACCTAATATTTCAGGGGCTGGAGAGCGAACGAAGTACCATAAAACTGATTGGGAAAGTTTGCGGCAGGCTAGGGCTTGAAGTCCGGCAGAATATCATTGAGGAAGCTGTATATTATCTCGAAATCAGGCACAAGCTAGTTCACGCTGACGGCTTTGCTGATGATAAATTCAAGGCGGAGCATAAAAAGCTGAAATACACCGCTGATTCGTATATTGACCTGACATACAGCACACTAACCGCAATGCGGCAGAAAGTCTCCGCGCTGGTTGAGGCGATAGACGATGAGGCAATCACAAAGCAAATATTAAGACCTCACACAGAACCGTAGCAGAAAAAAATCCCCCCTCGTTCACTGCAAGGGGGGACTTCTTTATATCAGCCCGAAATATTCAAGCCTCTTCCGGCATTCCTCGCGTCCCATAAGTTCGGCGACCTCGAAAATTCCCGGGCTTACCTTCATTCCAGTCAGCGCAAAACGCAAAGGCATCGCGTAATCCTTCATCTTTGCCCCTTCATGACTCCCAATCCATGACCTTGCAGCCTCTTCAAGCTCTCCGGCCTTCCAGTTTTCATGAGTGAGTATCTCAGACATAAACGGCTTCAGCTTCTCACGGTCAACGCCTTCCGCGCTCCATCTCGATTTCACAGGTTCAAACGACACAAAATAGTCGGCAAACTCTGACATCTCTTTTGCCGTGCGCCCCCTTCCGGCCATGAGCGTCAATGCGTCCTCAAGATATTTCACGCCCCTCTCAGCTTCGACAGCCTCAACAGGGAGTCCCGCCTCAACCCAGAAAGGACGAACCATCGACAGCCTTACGGAAGGGGATAACGCCTTCAAGTGTTCCTGATTGATGTAGTTCAGCTTGTCGAAATCGAACACTGCCGCCTTTCTTGTTACCCGTGAAAGCTCGAACAGACTCGCCGCTTCATCTCTCGTGAAAATCTCTTTGTCGTCCCCCGCTGACCATCCCAATAACGCAAGGAAGTTGAACATTGAGTCAGGCATGTAGCCCATATCCCTGTACTCGTATATGCTTGTGGCTCCGTGCCGCTTGCTGAGTTTCTTTTTGTCGCGTCCCAAAATCATGGGAAGGTGCGCAAATTCGGGAACGTCCCAGCCTAACGCACGGTAAATCAAAATCTGCTTGGGCGTGTTCGAGATATGATCTTCCCCCCTGATTACGTGCGTGATATTCATGAGGTGATCGTCAACAACAACAGCATAGTTATACGTCGGCATTCCGTCGCTCTTAATGATTACTATGTCTTTGAGCTTGTCCGAGTCTTTCTCCCTGAGTCCGTCGCTCATAACGTCAATTTGTCCGTACACTATATCACGGAACGATATATCCTGCCCCGGCTCAACGCGGAAAATTATCGCGTCCCCGTCCCTGTACGCTTTGCCCATGTCAACAAGCTGATTAGCGTAGTCCCGGTAAATGCCGAGTCTCTCGGACTGTCTGTAAGGCCCGTAATCCCCGCCGATGTCAGGCCCCTCGTCCCAGTCAAGACCAAGCCAGACCATCCCGGACATGATTGTCTGCTCGTATTCTTTCGTTGAGCGGGCAAGGTCTGTATCCTCAATGCGGAGAATGAATTTCCCGTGATTGTGCCGCGCCCAGAGCCAATTGAACAGCGCAGTATGCCCCCCGCCTATGTGAAGCGCGCCTGTTGGACTCGGAGCGAATCTTACACGTACCATAATTTTGCCTCCCTGTGTGAAATGTTTTGCTGACGTGAGAATTATACCGCGTTCACTCTCGCCCACTCGAATATGCCCAAGGCCGCCGCAACGCTCGCATTCAGTGAGCTGACTCCCTCCTGCTTTATGGGAATCTTCCTGAGAATGTCGCATGTGTTACGCACAAGCCGCGAAAGCCCCTCGCCTTCAGCACCGACAACAAGCGCACAGCGTCCGGGCAAATTTTCCGCCCATAATGACTCGCCCGTGTTAGCGTCAAGCCCTACAGCCCAGAAATTTGACTCCTTGAAGCGTTCAATAGTCTGCGTGATGTTGCTGACGGGGATTAACGGAAGACGCAATGATGCTCCCGCGCTGGTCTTTATCACGGTGTCATTCGGGACTGCGGATCTTCTTTTCGCGTAAACGACGCATGACGCTCCGCCCGCTTCCGCCGAACGTATCACCGCACCGAGGTTATGCGGGTCTTCTATGTGATCAAGTATCACGGCGAGGCAGGGTGATTTCGGGTCAACAGTCTTCAGGAAGTCTTCAAGCCCTAGGGTTTTGGCCTGAGTGAGACGGCATATTACGCCCTGATGTTTTTCCCCGCCTGAAAGTTTGTCGAGTGCTTCGGGTGCGGCTATCTGCCACGGAACATTAGCGGCTCTTGCCATGTCGAGAAGCTCATCGAGGAACGGAGGCCGGACATTGTTGGCGACAATGAGCTTGGCGCACCGGGACGGCGATTTTGTGAGGAGGTCTGTTACGGGTTTGCGCCCCCTGCAAATATCATCGGTCATGTTTTGCCTTCTTTCGTGTGAAATTTTTTGTGAACGCTGAGATTATACGCTGTTGATATAATGCTCCCATCACACAAGAAAAGGCCGTGAATATTAATGTCAGAGCAATATAACGTTACAGGCATGAGCTGCGCGGCATGTTCAGCCCGGGTAGAAAGAGCCGTCAAGAAAGTCCCGGGCGTAACTTCCTGCGCCGTGAGCCTCCTCACTAACTCCATGACCGTTGAAGGCACTGCGGACTCCTCCGCCGTAATCGCCGCAGTCGAGAAAGCCGGGTACGGTGCCTCCCTGAAAGTCCCGGATGCCCCGCAGGTCTCACACTCACAGGAGGAAGACGCATTAGCAGACCGCGAGACTCCCGCCCTGAAACGCCGACTGATTTTTTCGCTGGCATTCCTAGCCGGGTTAATGTATTTCTCTATGGGACATATGCTGAATCTTCCCCTGCCGGAATTTTTTGCAGGCAATCATATAGCGCAGGGACTCGCTCAAATGATTCTCGCCGCAATAATCATGATCATCAACCAGAAATTTTTTGTGTCGGGATTCTCGTCTCTCCTTCACGCAGGGCCTAACATGGATACGCTTGTTGCTATGGGTTCGTTTGCGTCATTCTCGTGGAGCGTTTACGTTCTCTTCATGATGACAAAGGGCGGGGCGTTCTCGGTTCATGATTTCTACTTTGAATCAGCCGGAATGATTCTGACACTAATCACTGTCGGCAAAATGTTAGAGGCTCGCTCAAAGGGACGCACTACGGACGCGCTAAAGAGCCTCATGAAATTATCACCCAAAACAGCAACGATACTTCACGGGGGAAAAGAACACGTTATCCCGGTCGAGCAGGTTACGAGGGGTATGATATTCATCGTCAAGCCCGGCGAGAATATCCCGGTTGACGGAATAATCACAGAGGGAAATACAGCCGTCAATGAGTCAGCCCTCACAGGAGAAAGCATACCCGCAGACAAAGCCCCCGGCGACTCAGTCTCAGCAGGAACGGTGAATCAGTCAGGCTACATTAAGTGCGAGGCAACAAGAGTCGGCCATGACACTACATTGTCGCAGATTATACGCATGGTGAGCGATGCCGCCGCCACAAAAGCACCCGTAGCAAAAATCGCCGATAAAGTCTGCGGTGTATTCGTCCCGTCAGTGATAGTGATTGCCGTGTGTGTCGTAATCGGATGGATTATCGCGGGAAAATCTTTCGGCGATGCTCTGTCTTACGGTATAGCAGTCCTCGTGATTAGCTGCCCCTGCGCGTTAGGGCTTGCGACTCCCGTTGCTGTTATGGTCGGGAACGGTGTCGGAGCGAAAAACGGTATACTCTTCAAGACAGCCTCAGCACTTGAGGAGACCGGGAAAATCACAGCCGCGGCACTCGACAAAACCGGGACAATCACAAGCGGTGAGCCTAAAGTTACAGACATATTCACGTGCGGGGATTTCCTAGAAGAAGAGTTAGTGAAGTTCGCATACTCCCTAGAGTCCAAAAGCGAGCACCCGTTAGCAAAAGCCGTAGTATCTTACGCAAAGGAAAAGGGCATAAACTTTCAGGAAGTCAGAAACTTTCAGGCACTCCCCGGAAACGGACTGACAGCGAGTCTCAATGACGGCTCAACACTCACAGGCGGAAGCGTGAAGTTTATCGGGGAAAAATTTTCGGTCAGCGAGAGACTTACCCGCGAGGCTGAAAGATTTTCGGAGGCCGGGAAAACTCCGTTAATGTTCGTGAAGGGTGATGAGGTCATCGGGATTATAGCCGTTGCCGACACAATCAAGCCCGACAGCAAAGAGGCCGTGAAAGAATTGCAGGGAATGGGAATCCGAGTCGTAATGCTCACGGGCGACAATGAGCGCACAGCCAAAGCAGTCGGCCATGAAGCCGGAGTCGATGAGGTCATAGCGGGAGTCCTGCCTGATGGAAAAGAGTCCGTGATACGCGAATTGCAGAAGGCCGGACGTGTCGCAATGGTAGGGGACGGAATTAATGACGCTCCCGCATTGACTCGCGCTGACATAGGAATAGCCATCGGCGCGGGGACTGACATAGCCATTGACGCGGCTGACGTTGTACTCATGAAAAGCTCGCTGAAGGATGTAGCCTCAGCCGTGAGACTCAGCCGGGCGACTCTGCGAAACATCCGGCAAAATCTCTTCTGGGCGTTCGTCTATAACGTAATCGGGATTCCATTGGCGGCGGGTTTGTACGGATTGAAGTTAGATCCCATGTTCGGAGCGGCGGCAATGAGCCTGTCAAGTTTCTGTGTCGTAACAAACGCATTGAGGCTGAATCTTTTTGACGTTCACGGAGGCCGGAAATGATTAGGCGCGTAATAGTGTGCGTGATTTTTCTGCTGACTGCTGAATGCGCGTGTGCTGACGTTGAAGACTTCCGATATTTTTCGCTGAATGTCCCGGAAGGGTGGACGGCAAACGAGTCCGGCGATGTCGTGAGCGTGAATGCTGATGACCGCTCCGGCTCACTCACAATTACGGCGGGCAGTCCCCGCGGGGAATCGATTCACGGCCTTGCGCTGAAATTTTCGCGTGAGCTTCACGGCACTGACCCTGTGAGCGATGACGATGGCGGATACAGTTTCGAGTTCAACAACGGAATCAGCCAGGCAACAATAGCGGGCGATGAGGATTTCTACATGCTCATTATCGGCACTGGCTTTGTCAACAACGCTGAGACACTCGGAGAAATTCTCAGCTCCCTTGAAATGAAGTAGCAAATAATATAATCTGTCTCCAAAACTCAAAGGAGGAAATATTACAGCAATGAAGCAATTTATGTTAGGACTGCTAATCATCGCGCTGTCTGTCAGCATAGCAGGCTTATCACTCGCGGAGGAGTCTCAGAGCATCGGCCTTCATGGAGTCGGGAACGCCCGGGAGCTTGGCGGGTATTCAGTCTCAGGAGGCAGGACGGTCAAGCACGGAGTCTTTCTCCGCACAGCGGCTTTGCACGGGGCAACAAGCGCGGACATCAGCAGGCTTCAGGACGATTATCACCTTTCTGTTGTCGCAGATCTCCGGCTGACACTCGAAAGGAACGCCGCCCAGGATCCCGAAATTCCCGGCGCGAAAAATATTCATCTGCCAATCTTTGACGAGAAAGCCATGATGGAAATACAGCAGAAATATATCGAGGAGCATGGCGTGAAAATCAACCTGTCCGACAAAATAGAGACACTGAAACTCGCTGTCAATTCGGGAATCCTGACAGATCATTTATACATTGACCTTCTTTCAGGCTCTCAGGGAAAAGAAAGCTACGGCAGAATGTTCCGGGAAATTCTAGCCCTCCCGGAAGGAAAATCATTCCTCTTCCACTGCACCCAGGGCAAAGACAGAACCGGGATTGCGGCTATGCTGATTCTTTCGGCTCTCGGTGCTGACGAGGATACAATCATGGCCGATTACATGCTGACTAACGCATTCAACGCAAAACTGATTGCGGCTGAACGGGAAATGCTCACAGCCCGTGGCATAAGCGGAGATGATCTCGACAGATTCATGAAGGCTATGGACGAGGTTGACCCGCAGTATATGATTAACGCGCTGAACTGGCTGAAGGAAAATTATTCCTCCGTAACAGGCTACATCACAAAGGAACTCGGAGTAACTGAAGAACAGCTTGACACTCTGAGAGCAAGATTTCTCGAATAAAGGAGCAGTAGCAATGTCAGCAACAAAAACGTTATATCTTGAAGGCCGAATTGACTCCAACAACGCCGCCGAAACAGAAAAATCCCTCCTCACGTCAGCAGAAGAATCCCCCGGCGCAGAAATCATCATTGACGCGGAAAAACTCACCTACATTTCCTCAGCCGGACTCCGAGTCCTAATGAAGCTCCGTAAACTCTCGCCGACTCCCCTGAAGATTCTTAACGCCTCGAATGATGTCTACAACATTATGGAGGTTACCGGGTTCACAGAGCTGTTTGATGTCCGCAAGAAGCTCCGGGAAATTTCGGTTGACGGCTGCGAGTTCATAGGCTCAGGCGGTTACGGGAAAGTTTACAGGCTCGACGCTGAGACTATCGCCAAAATCTACAACCCCGGACTCACACTCGAATTTGTCGAACGCGAGCGCAATATCTCACAGAAAGCCTTTCTCATGGGAGTCCCGACAGCAATATCATATGACGCTGTGAAATGCGGGGACTCTTTCGGCGTTGTCTATGAAATGCTTGACGCTGAGACAGTCGCGCAGATCATCAGCAGAGACCCGGCGAGAATCCCGGAATTGTGCCGGAAGAGCGCGGAACTCCTCAAGAGGCTTCACCAGATTGTCCCGGGCAAAGACTCAGGACTCCCAAGCCGAAAGCAGGAAGCATTAGCATGGCTCGACTCCGTGTCAGGCTCGCTGACAGACGAGGAAGCCGGAAAGATTCGGGCGTTCATTGACAGCATTCCCGACAGAAATACATTCCTTCACGGCGACTTCAACTCGAAAAATATCATGGTGAGGGACGGAGAATTTCAGCTAATCGACATAGGGGACGCGGCTATAGGCCACCCGGTTTTTGACGTTGTAGGACTCATGCTGGCGTATATTATCCTTCCCAAGACACAGGTAGGAAGGTTTACCCCCGAACAGCGGCGCGGGCTTCTGGGATTCGATTTCGATTACGCCCCGGAAGTATGGCGGACAATGTGCGGTACATATTTTGGGCTTTCCTCACAGGCAGAAATTGACGCTCAGACACAGATTCTCATGCCCTGCTGCAACTTCATGATGTCATGGCACGGCTTCCGGCTTCTCGGAAATGACCCGGAAATGATCGGCTCTCTCATAAAATCCGTCAAAGAACGCCTAATCCCCGCAATCGAAAACGCAGCACCCCTCAATTTCTGAGACACAAAAAAAGCGGTCAGCCCAAAAACGGAACTGGCCGCAAATCTTTTCCCCCAGTCTACATAAATGACTGGTAGCCCATGAACAATATCGCCCCGGTTGCATTGTCCGTGATGAAGTATATGAACGGGTGATCCGCGTGGAACTCCGCAAACGGCCTCGCTTCCGGCATAGCTGAACCGACCATCATCGGAATCGCCGTAGCCGCCGCCGCCTCTGTCCTTTCCTCGTCAACGTCAATAAACGTCTGATGAATTACACCGTCCGCCTTCAATGGCTCATCAGCAGTAATCCCCGAAAAATTCGCGTCATCCGTGAATGCCTGCCTGACTCCGAGTGCCTCAAATATTCCCCTCAGCTCGTATTTCTCCTCAGCCCGGAATTTCGGCAGCCACAAATCAACATCGTAGACCTCCATTTTTTCGAGCCACTCCGAAAATTTCCCAGCGTCAAAATTTTTCAGCACATCGGGACGGCCTTTCGGGGGCAGTATCACTACCATCGACAGCCTACCGCCGAGATAGGGCAGAATTACAGCCTTCACTCCGCCGGACTCATAGTAGCGAAAATCACCGCGCTGTTTCATCATGTCAACATCCTTGTAGTTCGGGCCGTTCGTGTTGAATCTCTCTGTTGTTGTTGCTGACTTGGGAAATTTGTCGCGCCATTCCGCATTGAAGTATACCGCATTCGTGATTACCATGCGCGTCTCAGGGTCAAGCGTCTGCAGAAGGTCATTGATTCTGTCATGGGTCTTTTCGCTCACCCAGTTATTTATCTCGCGCCGGGACTCCTCCGTTTTTTTCTTCATGTCAAGCTCTTTCACCGTGCTGTTGTAATTCAGCCTCAATAAATCCGTGTAGCTTGTGCGGAGATTGAGTCCCTCCTTCAGCCATATTCTATTGGCCGATGAAATATAGCCGCTCCCGTCAAGACTCCGTGTCATTTCTCCGAGTGAGGCGTGAACGTCCTGCGTTATTCCGAGAGCCTGCTCAATTTCCAGCGCCGTGTCGCCCTCAGCCCCGGCATAAGCCATCCCGAAAGCTGAAATTATGCTGTAGGGCGAGAAAAAGAAGCTCTCCCCCGAATCACCCGCGATGATTTTTGCGGCATTGAATGCGAAGTTGTTGACCGCCTCCGACGCTTGGGACGCGAAAGCCGATGACGCGAACGAGAATATTACCGCGACAAGAATAACTGCCCTCAAAAATTTTTCTGTCATGAAATATCATCCTCCTTGTGTGTATTATCGACGTTCCGCATGAATATATTGTGTTTTCCGGCGCACTGCATTATATCAGCCGTGTTGCAGAAATTTTCCGGCGCGGTAAAATTCTGCACGTCATATCATTGCCAAGTCAGAAAAGTTTACCGCAGTCAAAATCTACAGGAGGAATTATCATGAAACGCGGAGGCTTTACGATTGTTGAGTTGATGATTGTAATTGTTATAATCGGCATCCTCTCGGCCATTATGATTGTCGCGGGAATTGATGTTATTGCGTCATCTAGGGCCGCTGTAATCGAGGACAACATGAGGGTCATAAAGACGGCGGCAACTGCTTATTGTGTCCATTGCCAAGAAGAGAACGAGGAAATTTCTCTGACTCTGGAAAATGTCCTGCCCTATATAGGCGGAGGGGTTACAAGTTCGCGGCTTAACACATCAGGCTGTACATACAGCATTGAACACGATGATGACAACAGAAAGTATTACGTCAAATGCTCGCTGGGAGGTGCTTCGGCGGAGAAAGTCAGGGAAAAGCTCAAAGCCCGCGCAAAATCTCTCGGCCTCCTCAAAGGCATTCAGGACTCCTCAGAATATGACGGCGGCGGGGATGTCTACATGTCCGTAATCTAAAGGCCGGGCGGGAAATGACCGAGTAATAATAGCGGCGTGAGTTGCAAAAATAAAAATTCGGTGCTATAAAATACACATGAAAAGCGCAGGGGGGTATGATAAGAAACAGAAAAAAACTCCGCGCCAATAGGCAAAACTCATCAACACAACAAAGTTACAGGAGGATTTGATAATCATGAAACGTGGTTCAAAACGTAAGGGCTTCACCCTTGTGGAACTGCTGATCGTCATCGTGGTAATTGGCATTCTCTCAGCTATGATGATGATCTCCAGCACTGAGGCTGTATCATCGGCGAAGGCGGCTACTATCATCGGCAACATGAGAGCCATCAAGACCGCGGCACTGGCGTACTATGTCGATAATGTAGGGAATGCATCTAGTGATGTGTCAATACCGATGAGTGCTATCTCAAAATATCTGAGCGGCGGTGCTCAAACAGAGATAGCAAACTCGGGTTGCAAATATACGGTTGATGGTAATACGATCACCTGCACGGTAGGCGGCGAGACGAATGAGAAGAATAGGGTTATGACTAAACTCGGTGCTCGCGCTACAGCTCTCGGCATGACTGTGAGTTCAACTGCTGGTACAATCACAATGCTCATCTTCGACAAGGGTGCTAACTAGACTCCATCCTAAAGCCATACGAGACTCCAGCGGCGGGCTTAGGCTCACGCGAGGCAGGGAGCAGGACACATGAGGAAGGAATGCCCTCCGGGAAAATCCGGGGGGCGTTGTTTTTGTCGGGAGCTTCATTTGAGGATAAGAGACAGCGCGGGTGGCTTCATGATTCTTGCGGGTGTTTCTGCGTGATGGTCTCTGAGACAAGAAAATACCCTCCGGGGAAATTCCGGGGGGTATGTTTTTGCGCTGGTTACTCGAAAAGGAATTTTGCGATTCTGCCGAGAAAGCCGGGTAGCTTTATGCTGAAGTCGCCCTCGTAGACTGTCTCGTAGCTATACGGGGAATCCTTGCGCCTGAGTCCGACTTCCGCCGGGTCTATAGGGCGGGGGTTCTTCTCCCATTCCTCAAGAAACGCGATTAACTCATCAGTGGTCAATGATTTCGGTTCGGTGTGAGTGTCCATCAGTTAATCCCTTCTGTCCTTACTGCAAAACTGCTCACGATGGTAAGAGCTACAAGCAGTATCACCACAACGTGCAGTATCTTCACTGTTCTGTCCAGAGATTTATATCTTCCGGCGATTTGAGCATTATTATACTCTTTTGCGTCTTCATACTGGATGATGGTAAACATTGCAACAAACTTGGGATTTTTTGAAGTCATACTTTGCCTGATGATTTCACTTGAGTCATGCCGTCTAAGGTTAAGCCCTGATATTCCGTCAATCAGCCTCACCAAAACCGTAATCATTCCCATCACGCACAGCGCAAGCAGAATATCATACGCCGCAATCCATCCGCTTCGGAACGGGTGAAGAATGTCAATCTCGCCGATATTCCCGACTGCCCCCGTGAACATCACGAGAATGAACCCGCACACAGTCAGAAGGACATACACCTTGTTGTCGTATTTCTCCGCCCGCTTGAATGAATACTCGTATTCCAGCCTCGCAATGTCCATGCAAATATCTGTTGACTTGCCATCGTCCGCAGAAATTTCTTTTGTCTCTTTCTCCACTGCTGACCCTTCCGAAAAAATACCCTCCCCGCGAACGAGGAGGGCTGAATTTCAATTCTTCTACATGGCCGATGCCGCAATACCCAGTATCACCGCGAGGAAGCCCAAAAGCGTCTGCCTCCTGTAAGCCGTGAGGAGTCCCAGTACAATCGCAAGCCCCGCGAAAAGTGAACGGTACGCAAAGAACGCCGTCATTCCCATTGCAACCGCGATAAGCCCGACAACGATATACTGAATTTTCGCCACAAAAATTTTCTGCGGTGAGGTCAATAATCTGTCGCTCGGTGTTCCGTACTTCTCGTCGTAATCGCTCACAATGCGCTTCAGCGTTACCGACAAAATCAGGAGTCCGACAAGGTTCGGGAGTGCCATTAATCCGTTCAGCGTGTCGGAAATGTCCCAGATGTTATTCAAGAACTGGTTACCCTCCGCGCCCATGAACTGACCGCCCGCCGCGCCGATAAGAATCATCGCGATCCACAGCACTTTCATTAACGGCTTGCACCAGATTCCGAAAAGATATGTTACTGCCGTTTCCGCGTACCAGTACCAGCCTAATATTGTCGTGAACGCGAAAAGAAGAAGCCCTACCGACAGGACATATTTCCCCGGAGTGCCGAGAGCGTTTTCGAAAGCCTGAAGCGTGAGCTGTGCGCCTGTGAGATCGGGCGAGCTAGTGAGAGTGCCTGTTACCATGACTACAAGAGCCGTCATTGTGCATATCACTATCGTGTCCATGAAGACCTCGAATATTCCGTAGAAGCCCTGCTGTACCGGGTGTTCAACGTTCGCCGTTGCGTGAACCATAGGGGCGGAACCCATACCAGCCTCATTGCTGAAAACGCCCCTCGCGATTCCTCTCTGCACTGCCTCTTTCACTCCCCAGCCTGCCAAAGCTCCGGGCAAGGTCTCAAGCGGATTGTTGAAGGCAAGGTGTACGGCGCGTGAGACAGTCTCAGGAATCATTGACGCGTTCATGATTAGGACGTAGGCCGCTCCGCCGATGTAGAATATCGCCATGAAGGGGACTATGAGCGTTGTTACTTTCGAGAGGCTCTGAAGCCCGCCGATTATGACGAGCGCGACAAGAATAGCCATTACGATTCCGCTGTAGAGGTGATCTACTCCCCAGCCCATAGACATAGCTTCAGCCGCTGAATTTGCCTGAGTCGCCGCGCCGATTCCGAATGACGCAAGGAACGCGAACAGCGCAAAGAGAATCGCGAGGACTTTCCCGACAAACGCACCGACTCCCGGCCCTAATGCCTGGCCTGCGCCCTTTTCGAGGATGTACATTGTACCCCCGCGCCAGTCCCCGTGTGCGTCCTTCTGCCTGTAGTGGACAGCGAGCGTAACTTCAGCGAACTTTGTGCACATTCCGAACACAGCCGAAATTAACATCCACACTAACGCCCCCGGCCCGCCCAAGTGAAGGGCTGTCGCGACTCCTGCTACGTTTCCTGTACCGACAGTTGCCGCCATTGCCGTAGCCATTGCCGCGAATGATGAGATAGCTTTGCTCTCGCCGTCGTTTGACATTTTCCGGAAGCTGAAGACTTCTGACATTGCGTCAAAGAAGTACCTGAACTGAGGCATACCGAGAAGCAGCGTCAGGTATACGCCTGTTCCCACGAGCAATATTAAAACGGGTGCGCCCCACACAAAATTGTTGACGATCCCGTTGTAATACATGATAGTGTCCATTATGCCGCTCATGTATTCTGCACACTCCTAAATCGTTAAAATTTTCGATAGATTATACTATATTTACACAAAAATTTACGGCGGGAGGCTTTCACTGTGAAGATGTTAATTGCGTCCGACATTCACGGCTCGGAAAATTACTGCGGGAAAATGCTTGAGGCATTCAGGCGCGAGAGGGCAGAGAGAATTTTACTGCTAGGGGATTTGCTTGACGGGAGTCAGGGAGTCGCGGACATGCTCAACGGGATTGCGGACTCTGTTCTCTGCGTTCGGGGAAACTGCGATCACGAGGAAGATCAAAGAATGCTGAAATTCCCGATAATGGCATATTACTGCCTGCTGTTTGTCGGGGGGAAGGTAATTTTTGCGACACACGGCCATAAATACGGCATGAACAATCCGCCGAAAGCCGATATACTTCTTCAGGGTCATACTCACGTTCCTATGCGGAAAAAAATGAACAGGGGAATGATTTACGCTAATCCCGGCTCTGTTTCACTTCCCCGGAACGGAAGTGCGAGAGGCTATATTATGCTTCAAGAATGGGGAATGCAGTGGAAGACTCTTGACGGTGAAATTTTTGACGAGCTGAGATTCTGACAAATGAAAATTTCGGCTAACGAACCGGAAAATATATTCTTGCGGTCGCAGGGGGTAATTCTGAAGAAATTTTGACTGTACAATCTGGTGAAGAAATTATTACGTTGACAGAAGGCGCAAACTTTTTCGCGGAAGTCTCTAATTTACTGCGGGCGGTGAAAGACTCCCCCGTATCACGTCTCATACTGGGCTGGCACGCAAGCTGTATCATTTCTGAGGACGGGCGTATAGGAGTCGGCTTTGTACCCGACTCGCGCATTGAGCCTCACACATCGCGCCCGGTTCACACGCAATCATTATTGTCGTCAGCACTGAAAGAATTAGCCGGGCTTTATGTCTCACCGTTCCCGCAGGAGTTTGCCGCGGCGAGTGCTGCATGTTCGCTGTTACTGCCGTTCCCCGAAACGGGCGGGCAGTATCTCGACGCTGTGATGACATGCGCCGGCGGGGACAAAGTTGCGGTGCTGGGATATGAGCGGGATTTAGTGCCGTTTATGCGGGATTGGAGATGGCGGGCGGCGTTTTTTGATGACAGATTTTCGGGGAGGCAGGACTGTTTTCCGCAGGAAGAATTTTCGCGGGCAGTGCGTGAGGCTGAATGGGTATGGCTTTCACCTGAGGCGATTCGGGATAGGTGGCTTCTGTCGACACAGAATATTTTGCGCGAAAAGAAGGGCTGCTTCCTTCAGGGGCCGGGGATTCCTGCAGCGGCCGGGGCATTTTCGGCACTGGGAGTAACTCATCTAGTTGCGCCTCTGTGTGATGACGCGGAAAAAATCGAGGCTCATATTTCGGCAGGGGGCAGTGCGTGGCTATGTGAGGCGTTAAGGTGGCGGGTATATATTTCCGGCTGAACTGTGATATAATTCATTGCGTCATAGAGCTGAGGGGCTTTATGGCAGACGGTCATGAACAAGACAAAACGAGGGGAGGAAAATATAATGGCAAAAGCAGTAGTAGACGAGAGCGTATGCGTAGGCTGTGAGTCATGCGTAGGAGCTTGCCCCGTTTCGGCGATTTCAGTAGACGGCGGAAAAGCGAAAGTTGACGCGGACGCTTGCGTAGAGTGTGGGACATGCGTAGGAACATGCCCGGTATCAGCAATATCGCAGTAAGTATTTCAGGAAAATGCAGTCCCCGGAAGTGTGAAACCTCCGGGGATTTTTTGTGCGTGTTATTTCGCGTGAGAGTCCCTGAATGCGCGGTACTCTTCCGATTGTGAGGCGAGGTTCTCGAAGTCGCTGACGTATTCGGCGGCATTGCGGGCGTTTTCCTCGGCTTTTTGTTTACTGTTCTCAATGGCACGAAGGAAGCCTACTGTCATCAGTATTGTTATCAGGAAAGCCGCGCCTATTAATACCTGTTCAAGCCCTGAGTAAGTCTCCCACAAAGGCAGCGAGATTATCAGGATTGCAATTCCCCAGTAAAGCCACACCAGCGCATTGAAAAAATCACGGCTTGGATTGGGTTTTTCGTCTGAGCTGGAATTTCCGCCCGGCACGCTGTTTGATGCCATACCAGGCAAGATGACCATAAACGCCGCCGCGACTCCCTTCAGGCCGAACCAGTTCCAGCCCTGCCAGTGTTGCGCGATAAACACAAGCCCCGCCACAGCAACAGCCATAAACAACAAGGCTTCCCGGCTTAATCTGATTTTTGCCATGCTTATTGCCTTTTCCTGTGTTTTCTCGAACCCTCTCAGCAGAAACCAGTACTCATTGCGGATCTTTGCGGGCATTTTCCGTATCAGCCCTGCGATATAGCCCAATGACACGCCAGTCCTGTCTGCCTTGTACTTTTCCCAGCTTCCTGCAAGCTCGTTCAGTTCCGGCGAGGCTTTTAGCTTCTCGGCTTCCTCGCGGTCAAGAACAATGCCTCTTCCGCCGATTTTTACAGTGCTGGCCTCAACGTTGAAGGAGTTTATGAGGTCTTTAATTTTTGTCATGTAGTCATCAAAGACTGTCTGAATTTCAGGCGTGTAACCCTCTAATCTTTGCAGGGCTTTTTTTTGTGTCTGACTCTGTTTCCTCGTAGTTCAGCCCCTGAAGAAGGCCATCAATAGCAAACGCTTCATGTCTCGCTTTTTCTGTCTCTTCCCTTGTGTCAAATGTCCTTGTGTTTACGCGGTAAGTTATTGTCCGGGCTTTGAGGTCAAAATCATTCAGTGCGTCTTCTATTTCCCTGAGATTCTTCCGGGCGGACTGGGTATCTTCAGCACCGTTGGATCTCAGCGCAAGCTCATACTGTGCCTTTGCGTTCAAAGCTGCCTGTTCATCTTTTCCAAGCTGCTGTTTTATGCTTTCAGAAAAAATTCTGTCGGCTAATTCTTCTTTTGCCTCGCTGAAAACTGACGTGTCCAAGCCGAAATACTCCGCTATGCTCCGAAGTCCTCCGTCAGTGTCGCCGAAGATTGAGAATAATTTGCTGTACAGCTCAGGCTTATAGGGATCCACCAGTATAACCTGCGTGATTATTCTGCGTATTTCCTCCTTGGGCATTCCGGCTAAATTGTTGCGTATTGCATCCGCTCTCCTGTGCGAGCCTTCAGCGATGCAGTCAACATGCAGTATACGTCCTGTACGTTTTTCGAACAGTTCCCAGACAGCAAGGTGCATCTGAAAGACTGATGCCGATATTGCAGCAAGTAGGCTGTTTCTTGTTGTGCTGCTTTCGTAGAGCGCGGTTTTCTGCCTGCTTTCATCGGCCATGCTGAGAACTTTTGCGCCCGCGTTGAAGAGTCCGTGCAATGCCCCTTCAGCCATGTTCATAGCTCCGGCCTTTGCCCTCCTTTAAGCGCACCGCCAATCCCGAATCCCCCGCCTACCCATCGCTAGCGGTTCAGCCTTCTCTGCGTACGGTACTCATCGAGCTGCTCCTGCTCAAGACGTATGGACATGTACTGATCCTGAACTTTATTGAATGCATCGTCCCAGTAATAATATTCTTTCTGGTAAAAATCCTCGAAGAATCTTTTTGCGTCAATGTCGTAGATTTTAAGCTGCATCAAGATCCCTTCAATCACACGTCTGACGATAACATCCGCTATTATAGAGAGGCCATCATTATAACCCTGACTCATGACGTTATCAATATTACCGTAAGAGTCATACTTACTGCTGAACTTCTTAACGGCGTTCGCGGTTTCCTTCACTAATTGTAGCCTTATAGCGTTATACAAATCGTATTCCGCGCTGACCGCGACAGTCTGACCGCATACAGAAAATTTCCTCTCAGGCACAAATAGCCCTCCTTATCGCAAAAATATATGGATATTGCAATTCCCCC